>JBJXEY010000186.1:0-2935 GCA_046153355.1 Burkholderiales bacterium | reverse complement strand
GGGCACCGCCATCGCCTATCTGGTGTTGCGCACCCAACTTCCTGGCCGGCAGTGGCTTGACCACATGTGTACCGTGGCGCTTGCCATGCCCGGCGTGGTGCTGGGCATTGGTTACCTGCGCAGCTTTCGCGATGTGGAGTTGCCCTTTGGCATGGGGCCGCTGCTAGGTTCAGCCTTGATTTTCATCCTCGCGTACTCAGTGCGCCGCCTGCCCTATGCCTTACGCTCCTGCAATGCCGCACTGTCGCAGGTGCATCTTTCCATGGAAGAAGCGGCGCAGAACCTGGGCGCGTCGCGTGGGCGCACCATCATGCGCGTGGTGGTGCCGATGATGATGGGCGGCATCCTCGCTGGGTTTGTCACCAGTTTCATCACCGCGGCGGGTGAAATATCCGAGACCATACTGCTCACCAGCCGCGAAAGTCTCGCGCCGATGTCGTACGGCGTGTATTTGTACATGCAATCGATTGCCGGTCGCGGACCAGGGGCAGCCTTAGGGGTGCTGGCGGTCATTCTGGTTGGCGTGGGCACTTATCTCTCCAATCGCCTGGTGGTCGCACGGCAAGCTTCGATGGAGCGCCGATGAATAAAAAGACGAAAATTCAGTTGCCGAAAATTGGGGAAGCACGATGACTGAACCCGTTCAGGTTGACGTTGAAGACGTCACGCTTTCTTTTGGCGAAAAAAAGGTACTCGATGGCATCAATGTCACCGTCAACCCCGGCGAGTTTTTCGCCTTGCTTGGGCCCTCGGGCTGCGGCAAGTCAACGTTGTTGCGCCTGATTGCGGGCTTCAATCGGGCACAGTCGGGCCGCGTGCGGGTCGGCGGAGAAGACATCACCGACATGCCACCATGGAAGCGAAATGTGGGCATGGTGTTTCAAAGTTATGCGTTGTGGCCACACATGAGCGTGGCGCAGAACGTCGCCTTTGGGTTGGAGGAGAAACGCCTACCACGCGCACAGATTCGCGCGGGCGTCGCCAAGGCATTGGCGCTGGTGGGCTTGACGGAATTTGCCACTCGCAAACCAGGGCAAATATCCGGTGGCCAACAACAACGTGTTGCGCTCGCACGTACCCTGGCAATCGAGCCGCGCGTGTTGCTGCTCGATGAACCCCTCTCGAACCTAGATGCGCAATTGCGCCACCACATGCGTCGCGAACTGGTGTCATTACAGCGGCGCCTGGGTATCACCACGATTTTCGTCACCCACGACCAGGAAGAAGCGCTCACCACGGCGGATCGGCTAGCGGTGATGGATCAGGGCGTCATTGCGCAGATGGGTACCCCGATGGAGTTGTTCGATGCGCCAGAGAGCCGCTTTGTCGCCGAGTTCATTGGCAGCATCAATTTATTGCGCGGATCACTCACAAATGTGTACAACGAGGCCGCGCGTTTCACTTCGAACGCCGGTGAATTCATCCTGCCGCTGCGGCAAGGCATCCCGGCCGATGGGGAGTTCACCCTGGCATTCCGGCCGCATTCCATGTTGCTCGCATCGCAAGACCAGATGCAGGATGCGGATTACGCCTGGCTTCCGGCGAAAATCGGTGAACGCGAGTTTCTGGGCGAATTCATTCGTTATCGAATATTGGCCGGCAATGCCAAGCTGCTGGCCGACATTCCTCATCGCAAAGGCGAGCCAGGATATGCGCATGACCAAAAAGTCTATGCAGGAATCGATTTAGCGCAAGTAAAAGTTTTCACTTCCTGATCGGACATCTTGCCGCACGGTATTTCTGCTACATTTTGCCGCCTCGTTTGTGCCTAGCGCCACAACTATTCCCCCTAGACCACCAAGGAGCCACCCATGGCCGCCGTTCTGGAAAAAGAAACTTTCGACATCCGCCTGCTGCACCCCATCTCCACCGCTGAGTTGGAACGCCGCTGGGCCGCCGCACGCGCGCAAATGAAAGCGGCGGTCATCGATGTGTTGGTGACGCAAAGCACCAACGCGCAATCCGGTGGCGGTTATGTGCGCTGGTTCATCGATCAGCTCAACGGCGGGTCCAATCCCCTCACGGTGATGTTTCCGCGTGATGGATTGATGACGGTAGTCAATCAAGGTCCATTCGGCAAGGACCGCAAGTTCGACGGCAAGACCGCGCCTAATCGCGGCGTCGGCAAACGCGTGTTCACGCCGAGCTATCCCTCGTTGCAATACACCGGTAACTACGATGCGGACATCATCGCGCGCGAAATTTTGCAGGATGGACATAAGACAGTCGGCATGGTGTGTCCCGCCGCCATGGATCACACCTTTGGCGCACGGCTTACCGAGCTTTTGCAAGCACAGGGCGTCACGATTGTTGATGCCACTGACATCATCGATCGCGTGAAGTGCATCAAAAGCGCCGAGGAAATCGAGATCGTGCGCGGCTGCTGCGCGATGCAAGATGAAGTGATGCGCCGTGTTGCCGGGCATATCAAACCCGGTATGAAGGATTTCGAGGTGTATGCCTATGCGCAGTATCAGGGGCAACTGCTGGGAAGCGAAAATGGAATTTTCCTCGGTTCGTCTGCCACGCCGCCGGAACCGGCCGCCTACCGGCCGCGTTCGCACATGGGCCGCGAAATCAAGAAAGGCGATGTGTTCATGCTGCTGGTGGAAAACAGCGGCCCCGGCGGTTATTACACCGAAATCGCCCGGCCCTTCTGCTTAGGCAAGGCGCCACAGGCGTTGAAGGACCTGGTCTCGTTGATCGTCGAGGCGCAACAAAATACTGTGAAGCGTTTAAAGCCCGGCGCTTCCTTCCCCGAAATCTGGGACGCACACAACGCTTTCATGCGTAACAAAAACAAACACGAGGAGGAACGCCTGCATTCGCATGGCCAGGGCTACGACTTAGTGGAGAGACCACTGGTGCGCCATGACGAGACGCAAATGAAGGTCGAGGCGAACACCTATTTTGCCTGCCACCCCGAAGTCACCAC
>JBJXEY010000158.1:0-5988 GCA_046153355.1 Burkholderiales bacterium | reverse complement strand
TATCGAATCTAGGCGGTGGTCGGCCATAACCTCGAGAACCAAAGTCATCAACCGGTCGCGCGCCATCAGGTAATCATTCCGGCACCTGTACCCGCGGAGTCAATCCCATGCGCTCCGCCCGTCGGGCGAATTGTTTGTTATCGAAAGAGGCCATGCTGTCGCAAGCTCGATAGCTGGCGTGATGCAAGGCATCCGCCAGCTCCAGCCCGGCGTCGCAATGGGAAAGCGCCTGAACGATGCTCGCTCGATCTTCAACCGTAACCTGGGGTAATGCCAGAAGGTGTTTCATTGCCCCGGCAATCTTGGCGGTAGAAAACTTGTAGTAACCACGCATAACCCATTCGAGCTCCAACAGTACGGTCTTGCAAACCATCAGCGGCTTTCCCGATTCGATCAGTCGCCGCGCGGCCTCCCTCTGCTTGACCGCCTCGGCGTCACCCTCGTCCTGGATGTAATAGCGCGCCAGGACGTTGGTATCGAGCCCGATCATTTGCGCCGTCCAGTGTTGCCTCTGGCCAGCAAATCGGCCGGATCGAAATCCGCCGGCACTGCCGCTCGTTTGCTCTTTAGCATCCCGAAGCCGCTTGCGGGTAGTTCTGCAGGCGTGCTGACAACACGCATTTCCGCGTGGTCATCCACCAGAATAAACTCAACTTTGCTGCCACCGCGTAGCCCCAATTGCTGCCGCAGCGGTTTCGGAATGGTGACTTGTCCCTTGCTCGTGACGGATGTGGTTTCCATAATTGGCTCCTTGGTAATACCGGGTAAGAATATCACGACTCCCGGGGAGAAGATGGGAGCCCGGGGCGCGGCACAGGAGCTTGATCAACCCCAAAAGTGGACCCGGGGTTGGACTCCAAATTCAGGGAGTCGCGGGCGGCGGCCGTCGATGCTGGGTCGCTTGCTCGTAGGCGTAGGCGAACCCGATCATTCTGGCATCGTCATAAGGCCTGCCCTGAAAGGTGATGCCGGTGGGCAGGTTGTCACGGGTAAATCCCGCCGGCACGACCACTGAAGGCACGTACACCAGGTGCGTATTGAGGAACGGCGCGCCCTTCTGATCGACGTAGGGAGGATTCACGCCCTCTGCAATCAGCGTTGGTTGATGTTCCACGGCCTTGTGCACGATGGCATCCAGCCTGTTGTCGGCCATCACCTGAAGTACGAGGGTCATCAGTCGGTCGCGCGCCTTGAGATATTCGTAGTGCGCGGCGGCCGTGGTGGTCTTTCCCCAGCGCGCCTGCACACCCTGCACGGTTTGCGCGAACAGCGGCGATGCCATGACCTCGGCGCGCGTCTTGAATGGTGCGTTGGCGCAGCCGCCGAAGTAACGCGCAAACGACTCCTCTTCGAACGGGTTGCCGGCCCAGAGCGAAACCAAAACCTTCAGATCTGGGATAACGAGGGGATCGACCAACACCGCTCCCGCATCGCGCAGTTCGGCAACCGAACGCTGGAACACCGCATCCACCTTGGCAAAATCGGCCGAGCCGGGTTCGCTTTGATAACCGATCGAGTCGCGCAGAATGCCGATGCGCGCACCGCGCAGCGCATCGCGCGATAGTTGCGCGGTGAAGCTCTTGGGAATGTGTCCGACGCCGTGCGCGGTGAGAGGGTCGTCTGCGTCATAACCGACGATCACTTCCAGCAGACGGGCGAGATCCGTCACCGTGCGCGCCATGGGGCCAAGTGACCCTTGTAGTGCGGGCCATCCCGAATACACGCCGCCACGACTCACCAAGCCCGCTGTGGGGCGCATGCCGGCAACACAGTTCCAAGAGGCCGGTCTGCGAATCGAGGCAAGGCCTTCTTGCCCGATAGCAACCGTGCCGAAATTCGCAGCAACTGCGGCGGCGGGGCCGCCGGAGGAACCGCCCACGGTACGCGAGAGGTTATAGGGGTTGCGTGTCGAACCAAATAGCGAACCATGCGTGTCGCCGGCGCCCAGTTCACCGAGCGTGGCCTTGGCAAGCAGGATGGCGCCAGCCTTGCGCAGATTGTCGATGACAAACGCGTCGCGGTCGGGATGGAAATCACGGAACAGGACCGAGCCCAGCGTGGTCGGCATGCCCTTCACATCGATCTGATCCTTGATGATCACTGGAATGCCGTGCAGCGGTCCGCGCAGTTGCCCTGAGGACTTGAACGCGGCATCGAGCACGTCTGCCTCCGCGAGCGCCTCGCGGTTCACGGTGATGATTGAGTTGATCGCCGGCCCGTGCTTGTCGTACGCCTCAATACGCTCGAGGTACATCGCGACGAGCTGACGTGCGCTGAGGCTACCCGCCTCATAGGCGGCGTGTATGCCGCCTACAGTCGCTTCCAGAACATTGAACATTCCCGCAGCGCTTATTTGAATTGCGCGTCGCTAGTCGATCTTCGCGCCGATGCGTTTGACGATGGGGCCGTAGCGCGTGATTTCATCAGACACCAGTTGAGCGAGTTCCTCCGGCGACCCGGGCATGGGATCGATCTTGAAGGTGTCTAATGACTTCACCATTTCCGCATGGACAATCGCGTTGCGGATTTCGGTGTTCAAGCGCGTGACGATGTCCCTTGGCATCTTCGCCGGACCAAAGAACGCGAACCAGGTGTCGAAGTCCACATTATTGATGCCAAGTTCGGGCAGGGTCGGCGTATCCGGCACGGTTTTCGAGCGCGCCTTCGCCGCCACGGCGAGGGGGCGCAGCTTGCCGGCGTTCATGAACTCGCCTGCTGCCGCGTACGCCGCGAAAATGAAGTCGGTGCGGCCGGCTACTGTCTCCGCGATTGCCGGCGCGCCGCCTTTCATGGGGATGTGGACCATGGGGGCGTTGGTGGCCACGCGGAACATCTCGCCCAGGAAATGGCCCGAGGTGCCGATGCCCTGCGAGGCGAAATTCAGACCGCCAGGCCTGGATTTAGCCAGAGCGAGTAGCTCGGCGACATTGGTTACCTTGAGACTGGAGGGCACCAAGAGGATGCTCGAATTCACCATGAAGGTTCCCAGTGCGCTGAAATCCGCAACGGGGTCGTATTCGGGCTTGGACGCCATCAGCACATACAGCGAATGCGTGCCCTTGTGGCCGACGAACAGCGTGTGTCCGTCGGGCGCGGCGTTCTTCGCGGCGATGGCGCCCACAATGCCGCCCGCACCCGCGCGGTTTTCGATGATCACCGGTTGACCCAGGCTCTCGGAGAAACGCCGCCCCATCACCCGCGCAAAGGTGTCGGTGGTGCCAGCCGGAAACGGAACGATGATGGCGATGGGTTTGGAGGGATAGCGCTGCGCAATCGAGGGCAGTGCCAGCAGCGCAAAGAACATGACTCCCAGCCATTTGAGCAAGGGACGATCAAAGCTACGCATGAAACCTCCCGCATGATTGTCATCTGATAAGTTAACTATCATACAAGAGGAAATAACCAGGGTTGTCGGGGAGATTGGTATTTCTTTTCGCTAATTTCCGCATAAGTCGATCAAGGAACCTGCGGCTCCCCAGAGGGCGGGACAACCCCGTGATAGCCTTGCAAATTCATCAACGGGGGTGCAAACAATGACAATTCAATTCACTGGTACTCCCGGTCGATTCAGTTTTGCAAAATACGGCGTGTTGGCGCCGCTAGTGGTTCTACTCTCGGCCTGCGCCGCGTTGACCAAGCCTGCCACCCTCATCGACCCCAAGGATTTGGCCAAGGGCAGCTATGTGATTAGCACCCCAGGCAATTACCGATTGGGCGGCAATGTGGAAGTGCGTGACATCGGCGCGGGTGCGCCGGTGATCAAGATTGCCGCGAACAATGTGACACTCGATCTGGATGGGCACACTGTCGCCATGGCCATCTCGCCCACAGCCAGCGCCAACGCCGGCATCGAAATCAACGGCGTCTCCAACGTGGTCGTGACCAACGGTACCTTGCGTGAGCTTAGCGGCCCTGGCATTCATCTAGTGTGCGATGTTGATCCGGCGGCGCGCCAGTGCTCGAACATCGAATTTAGCCATTTGGATATGCGTAATGTTGGCAAGCGTGGGGAGTATCTCGACCTGGGAAATATTTTCGTCAGGCCATTCTCAGGTGGAATCGTCGCCTTCGGCAGGTCCACGCCGGTTCCTGCGACCGGTGGCAATTGGGAGAACAGCATCACAGGCGTGCGCGTCTCCAAAGTGACGGTTCGCAATGAGGCGAATATTAAGCATCTATTTTCCGGCGCGACCCCGGCGGGCGGACAAAACGGCATGACCTTTGCCAGCGTTTCCAACCTGCGGGTGGAAGACAGCAGCGTCGCCGGCATGCGTTCCAACGACGCCGCCGCTTGCCTTTTCCTGGGGCGAACCAAAACCGTTGTGGTGCGCCAATTCGATTGCAATGGCGCCACCGGTGATCGCAATGCTAACGGCATCGACAGCATGGCCAACGTTGCCAATCCGCTGGCGATCAAGAAAAATTTGTATGTGCTGGTGGAGGACACCAGCATCGCCAACATTCTCGCCACCGGGCCACGCGGCAACGAGGCCCTCGGTGTGGAATTGAACGGCGAAAAATTCACCTTCCGCAATCTGGTGGTGACCGATGTGAAAAACGACAGCACCACCACTCAGGGCAATCGCGCCATTGGCATCCAGATAAATTCCAATGGATTGAGTGATGAAGTTGGCCGTGTTTCGAACTGTATGGTGAAAAACGTATCTCAATATGGGATAAGCCCCGATAGCCGCGCAGGGGGCATCTCGATCGAAGGGGCGCCGCCGGTGGTGATCAGTCGCTGCGCCGTATCCAACGTTATCAATCACGCGAAGTCGGCCACCTCGATCAAGGCGTTTGGCTATCGTGTCGACCCGGGCGCAAAGAAGGCAGTGTTCGAGGAGAGCAGCAGCGAGGGTATTACCGCGCCGATGGTTACGGCGAGCAGCAGCGCGATTCCCGGCTATGTGGCGGGATTTGTCTTGGTCAATGCGCGCGTGGAGATGAACCAAAACCGATCCAGAAACTCTCATGTTGGTGTGTTTGTCAGAAACCTCGCGCCTGATTCGGCGATCAGCGGCAATCTGATCCAATGCAATGGCACCGCGTTGGTCGATTCGGGTTCGGGCAAAAACTACTCAAAGAATAGACTCATTGACAACGCCGTAGCGAGTATTCCCGCGAGCCTACTCAATGGCACCGACAACCTCATCTCAGGCACGAAGGGAAGCGCCTGTGGGAACTAACTTTTAGGAGCACGTTATGCAATATCTTCACACCATGGTTCGCGTCACCGATGTTGAGGCGTCACTCGATTTTTATTGCAACAAATTGGGTCTGGTTCAGGTTCGCCGCGTCGATAGCGAGAAAGGGCGTTTCAGTCTGATTTTTCTCGCCGCCCCCGACGACGCGCAAGGCGCGAAAGAATCGCATGCACCGCTAATTGAGCTTACCCACAACTGGGATCCGCAGCCCTATGGTGGCGGGCGCAATTTCGGCCACCTGGCCTATGCAGTCGAGGATATCTATGTGCTGTGCAAAAAATTGCAGGATGGCGGTGTCACCATCAATCGCCCGCCGCGCGATGGCAAGATGGCGTTCATTCGCTCGCCCGACAATATTTCCATTGAGTTATTGCAAAAGGGTGATGCCTTGGCGCCTGCAGAGCCGTGGGCATCGATGCCCAATATTGGCGAGTGGTAGAAAAGTTCATGGCATTGCATTGCGATGCGATGCGCAGGCAGGCATTGCATTACGCCGCAGTGCCGTTTAGCCAAAATCCTTTTTCGGCGCCCCCGCGATATAGGCATTGAAATATCCCGGCAGAGCGCATGAGCCGCCATCCACGGCGATGGCCTGCCCGGTGGTGAAGGCCGCCTCGCGGCTGGCAAGCCAGGTGGCCATCCAACCGATATAGACCGGTTCGCCTACTAGCATCACCGGGTTGCGCGCCGCGGCCTCATCGATCTCCGCTTTGCTGCGTTTGGCGATGCGCGCCGCTTTCAGGATCGCGCCGCAGCTAATGGCATTGACGGTAATGCCGTGGCG
>JBJXEY010000144.1:0-9469 GCA_046153355.1 Burkholderiales bacterium | reverse complement strand
CCCATGTGGTGCGTTTGCGCCCGGCGCCGCATTCGCGTACGCCCATCCTCGCCTACTCGTTGAAAATCAAGCCCGAGAAGCATTTCATCAACTGGCAGCAGGATCCCTTCGGCAATTATCTGGCGCGGCTGGTATTTCCCGATACCACGCGCGAACTATCGATCGATGTGGAGGTGATCGCCGATATGACGGTGATCAATCCGTTTGATTACTTTATCGAAGACAGCGCGCAAAACTGGCCGTTTGACTATGCGCCCGAGTTGAAGCGCGAATTGACGCCTTATCTGGAAACCGAACCCGCCAGTGCCCTGCTGCGGGAGTGGCTCGCGTCGGTGCCACGCGAACGGCTGGATTGCAATAATTTTCTGGTGAGTTTGAATCAACGCCTGCAGCGCGACATTGCCTATACCGTGCGTTTGGAACCGGGGGTGCAAACTCCCGAAGAAACGTTGCAGAAAGCCCTGGGGTCATGCCGCGACACCGCATGGTTGTTAGTGCAGATCCTGCGTAACCTGGGCCTGGCGGCGCGTTTCGTCTCAGGCTATCTGGTGCAATTGACTGCGGATGAAAAATCGCTTGACGGCCCTTCCGGTCCGGCGCGCGACTTCACCGATTTGCATGCCTGGGCCGAGGTCTATATCCCCGGCGCGGGTTGGATTGGCCTGGATGCCACGTCGGGTCTGTTCGCCGGTGAAGGCCATATTCCCCTCGCCGCCACGCCGCAGCCCTCCTCCGCCGCGCCCATCGAAGGCATGACCGACCCTTGCGAAGTGGAGTTCGAATTCTCCAATACCGTGACCCGTTTTCGCGAAGACCCGCGCGTCACCCTGCCCTACAGCGACGCGCAATGGTCGGCGATTGTGGCGCTGGGTGAGCGCATCGACGAACAATTGGTTGCGGATGATGTACGTCTCACCCACGGCGGTGAGCCCACATTTGTTTCCATCGACGACATGGAAGCACCGGAATGGAACACCGATGCCTTTGGCGCGCACAAAAGAGAGCGCGCCGAGGTGCTGGCGCGGCGTTTGCGTGAGCGGCTCGCGCCCGGAGCGCTATTACACACCGGCCAGGGAAAATGGTACCCAGGCGAACCGCTACCGCGCTGGGCGCTGGGTATTTACTGGCGCCGCGATGGCGTGCCGCTGTGGAAGAACGCGGCGTTGTTGCAGGCACCGGATAAAAAACCGGCTGAAAAAAATGCCAAGACACCAGCCAGCGGTCGAGGTGCGCTCGATGCGCGCCGCTTCGCCAAAACGTTAGCTCAGCATTTAGGTTTGGCCAAGCGCTATGCCCAAGCGCTCTATGAAGATGCGCTCGCCGCCTTGTTACAAGAGGCCGAACTGCCGCCCAACATCCTGCCTGGCAATACCGATCTAGACAACGCCGAGGTACGCGGTTCGCTCGCCAATAAACTGTCGCGCGGCCTCAATGCGCCGGCGGGTTACGTATTGCCGCTAGCCTGGCAAAGCGGCGCGCATCCCTGGCACAGCGCGCGTTGGTTGACGCGGCGCGAGCGCCTGTATCTGCTACCAGGCGATGCACCCGCAGGTCTGCGCCTGCCCTTGAAATCGTTACCCTGGTTGGCCAAGGAACAACGCGAACCGTGGATTGAAACCGACCCCTTCGCTCCTCAAGCGCCCTTGAAAAATTTTAGCGACGCGGTTGAATCGCGCTACGACGCAACCAGCGCTGCGGAGTCAAGCGAAGACGAGTGGACTGGCAACAGTGAACTTGAGGTTTCAGTACCGCACACCGCGCTGTGCGTTGAAGCGCGCGGCGACTATCTATTCGTCTTCATGCCGCCGGTATCCGCGCTGGACCATTATCTCGATCTGCTCGCGGCGGTCGAAGCCACCGCCGCGAAACTCTCATTGCCCGTGGTGATTGAAGGCTACACGCCGCCCACCGACGCGCGTATCGAGAAACTGCTGGTGACACCCGACCCCGGCGTGATTGAAGTCAACATCCATCCGGCGCACAACTGGCAACAATTGGTGAATACCACCACCATGGTGTACGCGGAGGCGCGCCTCGCGCGTCTGGCCGCGGAGAAATTCATGTTGGATGGCCGCCATGCCGGCACTGGCGGTGGCAACCACGTGACCCTGGGTGGCGCCACACCCGCCGATAGCCCCTTCCTGCGCCGCCCCGATCTGCTGGCAAGCCTCATTACTTATTGGCAACACCACCCATCGTTGTCCTACCTTTTTTCCGGCATGTTCATCGGCCCCACCAGTCAGGCGCCGCGTGTCGATGAAGGACGCATCGAGCGGCTGTATGAATTGGAAATCGCTTTTCAACAGATGCCGGTAGGCCAATCTCCCCACCCGTGGCTGGTAGATAGGCTGTTACGCAACCTGCTCACCGATCTCACCGGCAATACGCATCGTTCGGAATTCTGTATTGATAAGCTATATTCCCCCGATAGCGCCAGCGGCCGTCTTGGCTTGGTGGAACTTCGCGCCTTCGAGATGCCGCCACACGCAAGGATGAGCCTCGCGCAGATGCTGTTGTTGCGCGGCTTGGTTGCGCGCTTCTGGCGCACGCCCTACCGCAAGCCGCTGGTGCGCTGGGGAAGTTTGTTACACGACCGTTTCATGCTGCCGCATTATTTGTGGGCCGACCTGAAAGAAGTCGTCAACGAACTGCGCGCCGCGGGATTCGACTTTGATCTTGGCTGGTACCAGGCGTTTCTCGAATTCCGTTTCCCGCGTCACGGCACCTTGCAGATTGGCGATATCGCCGTGGAACTGAAGAGCGCCATCGAACCCTGGCATGTGCTGGGTGAAGAGAACACCAGCCAAGGCACCGCGCGTTATGTCGATTCCTCCATCGAGCGCCTGCAGGTCAAGGTCACTGGCTTGACCGATGGCCGCTACGCGTTGGCCTGCAATGGCCATCGCGTGCCCCTGGCCGCCACCGGTGTACAAGGAGAATTCGTTGCCGGCGTGCGTTACCGTGCCTGGCAACCGCCCTCGGCGTTGCACCCCACCATCGGCATCCATTCGCCGCTAGTGTTCGACCTGGTAGACACCTGGAACAATCGCGCCATTGGCGGCTGTACCTATCGCGTAGTGCACCCCGGTGGGCGCCACGAGGAGCGTTTCCCCATCAACGCCATGGAAGCCGAATCGCGCCGTCACACCCGTTTTCAGAATTGGGGGCACAGCATTGGCGCGCCCGCGCCCACTCAGGAGGCAACATCTTTGCCGGCCGCGTTTTCCTATGCGAACGCGATTCGCAGCTTCGCAACCGTTGGCAGCGCGCCCGGCCCCATGATCGCGCCACCGGAATTTGCCGTAGGTGAATTTCCACACACGCTCGATTTGCGCCGCAACTGATACATGAGGCAAAGACATCACCTTGAATAGGGCGTGCCAGGACGATAGGATTTCAGGCAAACTATCGTCACCGCGAGAGGAGAACCCACCCTTGCCTACCTGCATCCGCTTTCTGCTCAATGGTGAAAAAGTCGAGCTGACCGGCCCCCAGCCGACGCGCACCGTGTTGGAGTATCTGCGCATCGATTGCGGCCTGACCGGCACCAAGGAAGGTTGCGCCGAAGGCGATTGCGGCGCCTGTACGGTGGTGATCGCTGAAGCCAGTGTTGAGGGTAAGCTCAACTGCCACGCTGTGAATGCCTGCATCCAGTTTTTGCCCACACTGGATGGCAAAGCGCTGTATACCGTGGAGTCCCTAGAAACAAAATCCGCGGGTAAAGACGCCACTATCGTGCTTCACCCGGTGCAAGAAGCCATGGTCGAGCAGCACGCCTCGCAATGCGGCTTTTGTACGCCAGGGTTTGTGATGTCGTTGTTCGCCCTCTACAAAACCAACTCTTCCCCCACGCGTGCGCAGATTGAAGATGCCCTGTCGGGCAATTTATGCCGCTGCACCGGATACCGGCCGATTATCGACGCGGCGAGCCGCATGAACGCTTTGGGTCATGCGCTAAGTGGCGAAACCTTGGATTGGATTGACGCGCCTGCGGCGCGTTCGCAGGCGGCTTCAACTTCCGAAGCGAACCTTGTTAAACAGTTGTGCGCGTTACGTAACGGCGCGCCGCACGATGCACTGCCACAATCCCCGAGCAAAACTTTTCATGCGCCGCGCAGCATCGAAGAACTCGCGACATTGCGCGCTGCAAAACCCGCGGCGCGACTGCTCGCCGGCGGTACCGATATGGGCTTGTGGATCACCAAACAATTGAAACAAATCCCCGAGGTCATTTACCTAGGTGAGGTGGATGCGTTGCAGCGCATCGCTCACTCCCCATCGCACCTTGAGATAGGCGCGGGAGTCACCATCAGCCAAGCCATGCCGTTTCTTACGCAGCAATATCCAGGCATCACCGAGGTGCTGCGCCGCTTCGCCTCGCCGCCGATTCGCAATGCTGCCACCCTGGGCGGCAACATCGCCAATGGGTCACCCATTGGCGATTCGATGCCCTGTTTAATCGCATTAGGCGCGAGCATCGGGTTGCGCTCGGTACGTGGCGCGCGCAACATGGCGCTGGAAGATTTTTTCATCGCCTATCAAAAAACGGCACTTGAGGCAGACGAGTTTGTCGAGACAATTCGCATTCCACACCTCGTGCCCCAGCAACGCTTCCGCGCCTACAAGATTTCCAAACGCTACGATCAGGATATTTCCATCGTACTGGCGGCAATCAATGTGACGATAGAAGCGAATCGCCTCAGTGATTGCCGTATCGCCTTTGGCGGCATGGCGGCCACGCCCAAGCGCGCGAAGGCGTGCGAGGCCGCGCTGCGTGGCAAAGTGTGGCACTTGGATACGATCGAAGCGGCCATCGCAAAATTGCCCGATGATTTTTCGCCGCTCAGCGATTTGCGCGGCAGCGCCGCGTATCGCTTGCGCGTGGCGGGCAACCTGCTCAAACGTTTTTTCGCCGAAGAAAGCGCGCGGCCCGACGCCACAGTGTCGCTTCGGCTCGAAACACTAGAGACGGCGGCACCATGAACGCACCGGACACGTTGCACCCCGAGAGCTTGACCGGCGCCATCGGCCGTCCGATCGGTCACGACAGCGCCGCTCGACATGTAAGCGGCGCGGCGCCCTACGCCGATGACATCGTGGAACTGCGCGGCACGTTACATGCCGCGTTCGGTTTGAGCCAACGCAGCCATGCGCGCATTGTGTCGATGGACTTATCCAAAGTGCGCGCGGCACCCGGCGTGGTGGCGGTTATCGGCGCTGC
Source organism: Burkholderiales bacterium (assembly GCA_046153355.1). Classification (GTDB taxonomy): domain Bacteria; phylum Pseudomonadota; class Gammaproteobacteria; order Burkholderiales; family SG8-39; genus 2-02-FULL-62-17. The sequence continues at coordinate 4,248 of JBJXEY010000144.1, read as the reverse complement.
GGATATTCCAGGTAAGAATAATTTTGGCGCGGTGATGCACGATGACCCTATCTTCTCTGATATAGAAGTTCAACATTTTGGACAAGCGCTATTCCTAGTGGCGGCATCCAGCCACGCCGCCGCACGCCGCGCCGCACGCTTGGCCGACATCGTCTACGAAGACCTTCCAGCGATCATCGAGATTGAAGATGCGCTGGCGAAGCAAAGTTACGTATTACCCAGCGTAACCCTGGAGCGCGGCGATTGGCGGGCCGCATTGGAAGCCGCCCCCCATCGCCTCAAAGGCGCACTGCGCTCCGGCGCTCAGGAGCAGTTCTACCTGGAAGGCCAGATTGCCTACGCCATTCCTGGCGAGGATCAGGAGATGCTGGTGCACAGCTCCACCCAACATCCCACCGAGGTGCAGCACATGGTGGCCGAGGCGCTGGGCGTGTCGCTGCATCGCGTCACCGTGTCGTGCCGGCGCATGGGCGGCGCTTTCGGTGGCAAGGAGTCGCAACCGGCCCTGTTCGCCGCCGCCGCGGCGGTGATGGCGCGCCACACCGGCCGCCCGGTGAAACTGCGCGCCGATCGCGATGACGATTTTCTTCTCACCGGCAAGCGCCACGATTTCCTCATGGAGTACGAGGTGGGGTTCGATGCAAAGGGTCACATACTTGGCCTGGATGTCATGCTTGCTTCGCGCTGTGGTTATTCGGCGGATCTCTCCGGCCCAGTGAATGATCGCTCGGTGATGCACATCGACAATTGTTATTTTCTAGAGAACGTGAGGGTGGTATCGCACCGCTGCCGCACCCACACCCAATCGGCTACCGCGTTTCGCGGCTTCGGCGGACCGCAAGGCATGATGGTGGCCGAGCAAGTGATCGACGAAATCGCCCGCCACCTGAAGATCGATCCGCTTGAAATTCGCAAACGCAATTTCTACGACTCCCAGCAAACCCCCGGCGCTCGCAGCGTCACCCACTACGACATGCCGGTTGAGGACTTCATTGCCGATGGCATAGTTGAGAAACTAGCACATGACGCCGCTTACACCGCGCGCCGCGAGGAGATTACGCGCTGGAATAGTGCCAGCCCCATCGTCAAACGCGGTCTCGCGTTGACACCGGTGAAGTTCGGCATTTCCTTCACCGCCACGCACCTCAATCAAGCTGGCGCCTTGGTACATGTATATACCGATGGCAGCGTATTACTGAACCACGGCGGCACCGAAATGGGCCAGGGTCTATTTGTCAAAGTGGCGCAGGTCGTGGCGCAGACGCTCGGAATCGACATTGATCACATCAAGCCCAACGCCACCGATACCTCAAAAGTGCCCAACACCTCGGCCACTGCGGCCTCCAGTGGCAGCGACATCAATGGCAAAGCGGCGCAGGCGGCGGCATTGGAAATTCGCGCGCGCCTGGCCGGAATCGCGGCGCGGCATTTCGCTGTTGACGCAACCGAAATCCAATTCGCCAACAATCGCGTTTCCGCCGGCGCGCAATCGCTGCCCTTTGACGAACTGGTGATGAAAGCCTACATGGCGCGCGAGCAACTCTGGGCCGATGGTTTTTATCGCACGCCAAAAATCAGCTACGACCCGCGCACCCTGAAAGGCCGGCCGTTTTATTATTTTTCCTATGGCGCGGCGCTGACCGAGGTGGCCATCGACACACTCACCGGCGAGTCGAAATTGTTGCGCGTAGATATCCTGCACGACGCCGGTCGCTCGCTTAACCCGGCAATTGATCTGGGGCAGATCGAAGGCGGTTTCATCCAAGGCGCCGGCTGGTTGACCAGCGAACAACTACATTGGGATAAGGAAGGCCGGCTTCGCACCCACTCCCCTTCCACCTACAAAATCCCCACCGCCTACGACATCCCCAAACATTTTGCAGTGAAATTTTGGAAAGACGACAACCGCGAGGAGACCATCTATCGCAGCAAAGCCGTGGGTGAACCGCCGCTGATGTTGGCCCTCTCAGTGTTTCATGCCATCCGCGACGCCATTGCCGCCGCTGGCGACTACCGCCACAGCCCGCGTCTGGATGCGCCTGCGACCCCCGAGGAAATTCTTCGCTCCGTAGATGAGATCCAAGCCCGCGATCATTCTCGATCACGCCTGCCGAGTTAATTCGAGCCTGGCCCCTTTTCCATTGATCGCGCGTCCCGATTAATTCGAGCCTGGCCCCTTTTCGATTTAAACTTGGTTTCTTCACCTCCTGTGAGCTTGCAACCATGAAGAGTCGCCTGCCATTCGTTTCGCTTGCCTTGGCCCTCACGATGCCATCGCCTTCCTTCGCGCAAGGCTTTCCCAACAAACCGGTGCGCATCATCGTCTCGGCGGCGCCCAGCGTGCCCAACGACATCATTTCGCGCGGGCTCACCGAGCCTTTGGCGAAAGCCTTCGGCCAGGCGGTGGTGGTGGAAAACCGCGTCGGCGCGGATGGCATGATCGGCATGGAGGCCTGTGCCAAGTCGGGCGGCGATGGCTACACCATCTGCTCCACCGCGAGCAATGTGATCATCTGGAACCCGGTGCTGCGCTCGAAGCTGCCCTACGACCCGATCCGCGATTTCACGCCGGTGGTGCATGTGGGCTTTTTCGATAGCGTACTGATCGCGCACCCCTCGGTGCCGGCCAACTCGGTGCAGCAGTTGTTCGACATGGCGAAAGCCAAGCCCGATAGCCTCACCTGGGCACACTTTGGTTCCAATAGCACCGGTTATATGTACCAGGATTCGTTCAGAAAACTGCGCGGCGCGCCCTTCTACGCCGTGCCCTACAAAACGCAGCCGCAAGTGCTCCAGGCGATGCTCGCCGGTGAAGCACAAGTCTCGGTGTACAGCATCGCCAATACTGCGGCGCATATCCAGGCGGGTAAGTTAAAAGCGCTGGCGACGACCGCTGAAAAACGCCTGGCCGACCTTCCCAATGTGCCAACGTTTGATGAAATAGGGATCAAGCTGCCGCTGCGCACTTGGTTTGGTTTCCACCTGCCCGCCGCCACACCGCGCGAATTGGTGACGCGCTACAACGGTGAGATTCGCAAGGCCTTGGCCGAAACGGCATTCAAGGAGACGATCTTGAAACGCCAAGGCGTGTTGGCCAATGACGGCACCCCTGAGCAGTTTGACGCCTATATCAAAAATCAGATAAAGGAGGTTTCGGATTTGGTGAAGAGTTTGGGCATCAAGCCTGAATGAAGATGGCCCGCTTAATCGCCGCGTGGTGTGCGGCTTGCTGTTTCAGCGCCGCAAACGCCATCGCGCAAGACGCGCAAAACTACCCTAATAAACCAATACGCATCATTGTGCCAGTACCGCCAGGCGGCGGCGTTGATGCGCTGGCGCGCCTGGTGGGCGAACATTTGCGCAGCAAGTGGAGCCAGCCGGTGTTGATCGAAAACCGCGGCGGGTTCGGCGGCAACATCGGCGCCGAGGCGGTATTTCGCGCCGAACCGGATGGCTACACCCTGTTGTTTACCTCGGGCGCGGTCCTCGTAACCAATAAACTTTTGTATTCCAAGCTCAATTACGATCCGGATTTACTCGCGCCCATCGCGTTGGTGGCGTTCAACTACAACGCACTGATCGTCACCCCCAAGATTGGCGCGGACAGCGTACAAAAATTCATCGCCCTGGCCAAAGCCAAACCCGAGAGCCTGCATTACGCCTCGCCCGGCAGCGGCAGCGGCTCGCATCTCACCGCCGAATTGTTCAAAGCCATGGGTGGAATCAGCATGGCGCACATCCCCTACAAAGGCACGGCCCCGGCGATGACCGACCTTTTCGCCGGCGAGGTGGCGGCGACCTTCGGCGAGCTGGGCTCGTTCCTGCCGCATATTCGTTCGGGAAAACTAAGAATCCTTGCCATCACCGGCGAAAAACGCATCGCTACGCTGCCCGAAGTGCCAGCGATGAACGAAATATTGCCGGGGTTTCTCTCCAAACCCTGGACGGGCATGGTGGCGCCGCCCAAAACGCCCAACCTGATTGCGCAGAAGATTTCCACCGCCGTCGCCGAAGGCCTCAAACAGCCGGAGACCGCCAAACGACTCGCGGAACGCCAGATCGAAGCGGTCGGCGGCAGCCCTGAAGAAATGTCGCTTTTCATTAGACAAGAGCTTGAGCGTTGGGGAAAGATCATTCGAGCGATTGGTGTGAAGGCGGATTGACGAAGCCGCGCGGTGCGCGTTTTGGGATCTACGAAGCCGCGCCCTCCTTTACCGCCCCATCCAATAGCGCCGCGCGATGTCGCGA
>JBJXEY010000132.1:0-6460 GCA_046153355.1 Burkholderiales bacterium | reverse complement strand
CACCAGGGTTTGCAGCGCCTGCACGATGGCCGCGCCCGCCACCACCGGATCGACGCCCAAGTGCGGCATTGCCGCGTGCGCGCCGTGGCCGCGCACCACCAGGTCGAATTGATCGGCACTGGCCATCATCGGGCCAGGTATCAATGCAAATCGCCCCAGATCCAGGCCTGGCCAATTGTGCAGGCCATAGACCTCGTCCATGGGAAATTTGTCAAAGAGACCCTGTTCGATCATTACGCGCCCGCCGCCGTTGTGTTCCTCGGCGGGCTGAAAGATGAAGTGCACCGTGCCATCGAAATGGCGCGATTCGGCCAAGTGGCGCGCGGCGCCCAGTAGCATGGTGGTGTGGCCATCGTGGCCGCAGGCGTGCATTTTGCCGTCGTGGCGCGAACGATGATCGAAGGTGTTGGCCTCCTGGATCGGCAGTGCGTCCATGTCGGCGCGAAGACCAATCGAGCGCTTGCCCGAGCCGCAGCGCAGGCTACCGACGACACCGGTACCGGCAAGACCGCGATGTACCTCGATGCCATAACTCGCCAACTCACGAGCCACCACGTCAGAAGTGCGTTGCTCGCCAAAGGCAAGTTCCGGATGCGCGTGTAAATCGTGGCGGATTTTGGTCAACGCGGGGCGCAGCGTCTCGAGTTGCGGGAGGATGTTCATGGCAAATATTCCGATGGAGATTTTCGGCTCAGTCGGCCTTAATCCCCGCCTCCTTGATGATCTTGCCAAACTTCGCAAGGTCAGAGGCAATGATGGCGGCAAACTGATCGGGTGTATTGGAAATGGGGATGTACCCCAAATCCGAAAGACGCTTATTAACTTCGGGGGCGGCGACGGCGCGGCCCAGATCTGCGGCAAGGCGCGCCGCAATGTCGCGAGGTACGCCCGCCGGTGCGATCACGCCGTTCCAGGCCTCGTAATCGAATCCTGGCAGCACCGTCTCATTGAGCGTTGGCACATCGGGCAATACTGCCGAGCGTTGCTTACCGCTGTAACCGATGGCACGCAACTTGCCGGCGCGAATGTGCGGGAGCGGCCCGGTCATGCTGTCGAACACCATGTTCACTTCGCCCGCGACCACGGCGGTGGTCATGGGCGCATTGCCTTTGTAGGGCACGTGAAGAATATTCACGCCCGCCGCGCTTTTAAACATCTCGGCCACGATGTGCAACGGCGCGCCATTGCCCGACGAGCCATAACTCAATTTTCCTGGATTGGCTTTGGCAAACGAAACCAGTTCCTTCATGCTGGCGGCCGGCACGGATGGATGCACCGCAATTACTACCGGATACAAAGCCACAATCGACAGCGGCGTGAAATCCTTGATAGGGTCCCAGCTCAATTGGCTGATGAGATGCGGTTGAATGGTGTGGCCATTGGTGGTGAGCAGAATGGTGTAGCCATCACCGGGCTGGCGCGCCACATATTCGGTGGCGATGTTGCCGCCAGCGCCGGCACGATTCTCGATGATCACGGCTTGACCGATCTGCTCGGCCATCTTCTGGCCAATGGTGCGCGCGGTGACATCCGCGCCGCCGCCGGGCGGGAAGGGCACGATAAAACGAATCGCTTTCGCTGGAAAGCCTTGCGCGGCAGCGCCCGTCGCCGAGATCAGCGCAAGCGCGGCAAGCATGGATGAAAGGTTTTGGTTCATTGCTCGCCCCGATCAAATGGATCCGCCTAAGCTACAGGCGGCAGCCAAGTGTGTCAACGAGCACGCTAAGATGAGCGCGCCCCAAGTTGTGGGCGTTTCCCACTTGACCCAAGGCCCACTAAGGACGATACTCGTCGCATGACTACTCAGGTACAAACACGCCATAAAAGCGCCGACTCCAAGGGACGCGTGGCCCTTGGCGGTCATTTTGCGAACCGCTCGGTGATCATCGAACACCGCGGCGACGACGAGGTGGTGGTGCGCCTTGCTCGTGTTATTCCCGAACGCGAGGCGTGGCTCTATGAAAATCCGAAGGCCCTGGCCTCGGTGCGGCGTGGGCTGGCGCAGGCCCGTAACGCGGGCGTTACGAAGAATCCCCCCGATCTGAAGGCTGCTGCGGCGCTTGCTGCCCGCCTCAAGGACTGATGGCATTTACGCCGGTCTGGCTTGAAGAGTCGGCGGCCGTTTTCCACGAACTTGAGGCGGCAGCTCGCAAGTCGCTTGAGAATCGCGAGAAATCTCGCAAGGCAAAGGCTTCCAGGCAGGAGGGGCTTTTCAAACAAGTCGTCAAGTGCATTGAGTTGTTGTTGGCAAACCCGCGCCACGCTGGCCTGCATACGCACCCTTACGATTCGATCGAAAATCCATACGACCCCGATGACAAGGTGTTCGAAGCTTATGCGCAGAATCGTACGCCGGGCGCCTATCGGATCTTCTGGTGTTATGGTCCGAAAAAAAGCGAAATCACTATCATTGCAATTACCCCACATCCTTGATTCGACTAGAAGGGGGAGGTGAACATTTCCAGCAACATGAAATCCAGAAAAAAAGCATCTCCTGCCCCACGCCACGCCGACCCGGTGCTCACCGAAATCGTGCGCAACGGCGTGGTGGCGATCACGGAGGAGATGAAAACCAATCTGATGCGCTCGGCCTACAGCATGATTATTTACGAGGCGCAGGATTTCACCGTGGGCTTGTTCGACGCCAAGGGCGACACGGTGTCGATCGGCATTGGCCTGCCGATGTTCACGCGCGGCATGAGCGATGTGGTGAAGGCGATGATCGAGCACTTTGGCGTCGCGGGCATGTACCCCGGCGATGTGCTTTGCACCAACGATGCCTACCTCACCGGCAGCCATCTCAACCACGTGACCTTGGCGGTGCCGATATTCGCTGGTAGGAAACTCGCAGGCTTTACCGCCTGCATGGCGCACTGGCAGGATATTGGTGGCGCCTTAAACACGGTGACGCGCGACATTTATTCCGAAGGCTTGCAACTGCCCATCGTCAAGGTGCACCAACGCGGAAAGGTGAATCAGGACATCGTCGACATCATCCGCATGAATGTGCGCCTGCCCGAGCGCGGCATCGGCGATTTGAAGGCGCAGATTGCGGCGGTGTTGACCGGTGCGCGGCGTTTCAATGAGTTGATGGCGCGATATGGTGCCGCCAAAGTGCGGCGCGCCATTGCGGCCATCATGGATCACAGTGAAATCGCCGCGCGGCGTTCGGTCGCCGCCATTCCCGATGGCGTCTATGAGGCCGAGTCGTATATGGATGACGACGCGGTGAACCTGGGTCAACGCATTCCCATTCGCGTCAAGGTCACGGTCAAGGGCGAGGAGATGACCGTGGATCTCTCCGCTGTCAGCGCGCAGGTACAGGGTTTTTATAACTCGGGCGAAGCTGCCGGGCGCGCCTGCTGCGAGGTGGCGTTCAAGTGTCTGACATCGGCCACCGAGAGACCGATCAACGACGGCAGTTTTCGCCCGTTGAAAATCATTCTCCCCAAGGGCCGCGTGGTGAGCGCGCAGCGCCCGGCGCCCATGCAGCGCTGGATGACTTATCCGATGACGGTGGTGGATACCATTATCAAGGCGCTGTCGCCTGCGATTCCTGATCGGGTGATCGCCGCGCATCATGCCGACCTCATGACGGTGATGATCAACGGCCGCATGCCGGGCACAGGCAATCTATTTTTGTTTCTAGGTGGTCTGGTTGGTGGCGGCTGGGGTGCCAGCGGTCGGAGTGATGGCGGCAACGCCACCATCTGCATCAACGATGGCGATACGCATAATAGCCCGGTCGAACAAGTTGAGGCCAAGTACCCGTTGATTGTCGAGCACTACCGATTGCGTGACGACTCGGGTGGCGCAGGCACCTGGCGCGGTGGCCTCGGCGTGGATAAGTCTCACCTGGTGCGCTCCGAATTCAATTTCAATGCGCAGGTGGAGCGCGTCTACTGTAGGCCATGGGGATTGTTTGGCGGGCATCCCGGCGCGGGCAATCAGGTGGCGGTGCGTACTGCGGCGGGGCAGGAAATTCGTTTTCCCTCGGGCAAAGTGCAGGGGCGCGTGATGCAGTCAGGTGATGCTTATATTCTTCGCTCGGGCGGCGGTGGCGGATACGGCTCGCCGCTTGATCGGCCGATCGAGCGCATCGCCGAGGATGTCAAGCAGGGCTACGTTTCCCGCGCGCAAGCCGAGCGTTGTTATGGCGTGGTGTTCGGCGACGATGGATTGATCGATGCCGCCGCGACGGCGACGCTGCGCGCGAAATTGCGCCGCGCCGGGGTGTTTATTTTCATGCGGGACAACGAAGATGCGGCGGCCAGCGTCGAGGCCACCGCCGCGAAAATGCCCAAAGGCTTCTTTACTCAGGGGCGCTTGTTTCCGTTGCGTTGCTGCTGAGTGGTGTGGTCTACATCTTAGTGTTGGTGCACGGATACTGAAATAAAGCGTTGGCGTTAATTCAAAACAATTTTAATAACTAACAAACAATGACGTAGCTAAGCGACGCAATATCAATCAATTATAGGATAGGAGCAGACGTGCCAAGACATTTCGAGGACTATGAAATCGGCGACGAAGTGGTCACCCCCGCGAGAACCATATTCGAAGCGGACGTGGTGAATTTTTTCTATCTATCGGGTGACCAAAACGAAGCGCACAGCAATCTGGAGGTATCGCGCCAGCGCGGCCTTGAAGGCCCCTCCGTGCAGTGGAATCTGGTGTTCACCCTGGTCGCGGGCCTCCTGAGTCGTTCGGTCTTCTACAACGCCAGCGGCCCGATCCTGCCGCATGAGCGAGCGAAGAAAAGTGCCTGGGGGCAGGGCACGCTGGAAAGTGCGGTGACCAGCGATGGCACTGGTTTGAGCGCCGACGCCAAAATAGGTTATCGCGGCTTTCATTTCGTTAATCTGCGCCCGGTGAAAGTGGGCGACACGCTGCGCGCGCACGTTCGCGTCGGCGCCAAACTCGATCTATCGCCCGCTAAAGCGGCGATGCGCCGCGATATCCGTGTGTTCAACCAGCGCGACGAATTGGTGCAGGAGGGTTGGCACGAGATGGATTGCCCTCGCCGGCCAAGATGACGGCGGGAAATACCAAGCTTTTTTCGAACCGACAGCGGGCAAAAAACAAAGGGGCACGTAGCCCCTTTGTTCATCAAGTGGTACGGGGAAATTCCGTAATCAGGCCCCCAGGTGCTCCTTGTAGAACGCCAGGGTGCGCGACCAGGAAAGCTTCGCCGCCCCCTCGTTGTAGCGCGGCGTGGTGTCATTGTGGAAACCGTGTTCCGTGCTGGGGTACATGTGCATCTGGTACTTGGTGCCAGCGGCCTTCAGTGCGGTCTCAAAGGCCGGCCAGCCCGCGTTAATACGCTCGTCGTTCGATGCATAGTGAATCAATAGTGGCGCCTTGATCTTCGCCACATCCGCCGCGGCGGCTTGATTGCCATAGTAGGGCACCGCCGCGGCCAGATCCGGGAAACGTACCGCCATGGCGTTGACCATGCCGCCGCCGAAGCAAAATCCGACAGCGCCAATTTTGCCGTTGCTCTCGGCGCGGCCCTTGAGAAAGCCGAACGCCGCCATCAGATCCTCGGTACGTTTGCCTGCATCGAGCTTGGCAAAAGCGGCTGCCGCAGCCTGCTCGTCGCCAGCGTAGCCACCAACCGGTGTCAAGGCGTCAGGGGCGAAGGCGATGTAGTTTTCTGTCGCCAGACGACGCGTTACGTCCTCGATGTAGGGGTTGAGGCCACGATTCTCGTGAATCACCAGCACGGCTGAGATTTTGCCGGTGATATTGGCCGGCCGCGCGAAATAGCCGCGCATGGTGCCTGTGCCTTGCGGCGAGGCGTAGGAAAGATATTCGGTGCGGATGCGTTTGTCGTCCTTGGGCACTTGTTGCGCCCAAGCGTAATTGGGTTGCAGGGCTTCGAGCATCGCGGTGGCGGTGAAAGCACCCACCGCATATTTCGCGGCCTTGTCGAGAAAGTCCCGCCGGCTCATCCAGCCATGCACGTAGCTATCGAAAAGCTTTAATACTTCCGGCGGAAAGTCGCTGGCTTGCTTGCGTTCCATATAGGGTCTCCTTGGGTGATATTGGACGGTGGCAAAATCTAGTACGGTCTAGAACGGCGGGAAATTCTACTACTGGGTAACTATGGGCGAACAGGCGCCCGCGCGATTTATTCCTCTTGGTTTCGCTCCGCCAATCCGCCTGCGGGCGTGGCGCGGTTTGCGCGCGGTACAATCATCTAAGTCACCCCTCCAAGGATTGGGCCATGGGTCTGCAGCAACGCGACACGGCACACCACACCTATGCCGATTATTTGACCTGGCCGGAGGACGTGCGCTACGAGCTAATCGATGGCGTCGCCTATTTGATGGCGCCCGCGCCATTGCGAATCCATCAAGACGTGGTTGGGGAGATGTATCGGCAGGTTGCCAATGCGCTGGTTGACAACGCCTGTCGCGCTTGCGTCGCGCCGTTTGACGTCCGCTTACCCAAAAACAAC
>JBJXEY010000119.1:0-3142 GCA_046153355.1 Burkholderiales bacterium | reverse complement strand
TGCCACTGCTCGCCGAGGTGTTCAAGAACGAGCTCCTTGTTTTGGAGGTCTGGTCGGGGCTCGCCGCCCCAGCGAAAACGCCGGCCGGGATTGTGAGGGTCATCCACGACGCGACCATGAAGGCGCTACAGGAACCCGCGGTGCGCGCGCCAATCGAATCGGCACTCAACATTCCGGGTGCCAACGAATCCACCGAGGAGTTCGCCGCGTTCGTGCTGCGGGAGAACGAGAAGTTGCGGCAGATCGTGAAGCTGACCGGCATCAAGGGCGAATAAGGAGTCTGCATGATGAACGCACCGCATCGGATAGATGTTCACCACCACCCGTCGCCGCCGAGCTACCTCAGGCTTCGTGGCGAGCGCGAAGGCGCTCACGGGCCGCAGCAATCATGGACAGTAGCCAAGTCAATCGAAGACATGGACAAAAGTGGCGTCGCCACCTCGGTGCTATCGCTGCCGCACGCAGCGGGCCTTATTTTCTCCGGCGGCAACGACGAGGCAAGGAGAGTGGTGCGCGAATGGAACGAGTACATGGCGCTGCTTTCACGCGATTACCCTGGGCGCTTCGGCGTGTTCGCCGCGTTGCCGATCCTCGACATCGAGGGCAGCCTCGCCGAGGCCGCCTACGCATTCGATACCCTGAAGGCTGATGGTGTGTGCCTCATGACCAATATCGGCGATCGGTGGCTCGGCGATCCACACTACGCGCCGCTGTTTGAGGAGCTTAACCGCCGTCACGCCGTGGTCTACACGCATCCAGTCGCCTCGACCTGCTGCCAGGGCATCCTGCCCGAATTCATGGACGCGTTAATCGAATATGGCACCGATACCACGCGCGCCATCGCAAAACTTTTGGTCACCGGGTGCCTCGCGCGTTACCCGAACATTCGATTTATTTTTTCCCACGCTGGCGGCACACTTCCCTACCTCGCCTGGCGCTTTGTCATGGCGCGCGAGCTAAAGGATGTGGAAGGCGGGGTGATCGCGGCCCTTAATGGCCTCTACTACGACTGCGCGCAAACAGCGAGCCCCTACGCCATGCGTTCCTTCACCCAATTGATATCGACATCGCAATTACTATTCGGCACTGATTTCCCCTATCGCACCGCAGGCTTGCATGTGGAGGGGCTGGCAGGCTGCGGTTTTACGCAAGAAGAACTGCACGCCATCGACTGCGGCAACGCATGGCGATTGATGCCGCAGTTGCGGCGCGGTTAAGTAATGCGATTGCGTAACGCACGCCTCCACCGCTACATCCACCTCCATCGGTCACCGCATTAACCGGTCTTACGGAAAGCATCTATGAAAATGAAACAACTCGGCCGCAACGGCCCAATGGTCTCGGCCTTGGGCATGGGCTGCAACGGCATGTCATTGCAACAACCCCGAAACGACGAGGAAAGCATCGCCACCATCCACGCGGCGCTGGATGCGGGAATAAACTTTCTCGATACCGCCGACTTCTACGGCATGGGTCACAACGAATCGGTGATCGGCCGCGCGATAAAAGGGCGCAGAGACGAGGTTTTCTTGAGCGTCAAGTTCGGCATGATGATGTCGCCTACCAGAACCTTTCTCGGCCTGGATGGGCGGCCCAAATCAGTGAAGAACTTCGCCTCCTACTCGCTGCAGCGCCTCGGCGTGGACGTGATCGATCTCTACCAGCCGGGTCGCGTCGATCCCGAGGTGCCTTTTGAGGAGACCATCGGCGCGGTGGCGGATCTGATCAAGGAGGGCAAGGTGCGTTATTTGGGCGTCTCGGAAGTCGGCGCCAATGATTTGCGCCGCGCGCATGCCGTGCACCCCGTGGCCGCATTGGAAATCGAATATTCGCTCGCGTGCCGTTTCATCGAACAAAAAATTCTGCCCACGGCACGGGAATTAGGCGTTGCCATCGTTCCTTATCGTGTGCTTGCGGACGGTCTGCTCGCAGGCACCGTAACCACCGAGCCCGTGGGCCATATGGTGCCACCACGCATGCAAGGCGAGAATCTCACGCATAACATTGCCACCGTTTCGTTCCTAAAAGAGATGGCCGCGAAAAAGGGTTGCACGCCGGCCCAACTGGCGATTGCATGGATATTGCAACAGGGCGAGGACATCATCCCCATTGTCGGCATAAGCCGGCGCGCGCGCGTGCCGGAAAACTTGGCAATTCTCGAAGTGAGCCTGAACGCGGACGAACTCGCGGCGCTCGAGCGCGCCTTCGCACCCGATGCCATTCGGGGCGATCGCTATAGGGCGATGGTGATGAAGTACGCAGCCCAATAGCCAACCGAGACTTCGGCACCTCAAAAGCCCCGCGAAAAATAGTTGACCTTCTGTCAACGCGCCCTGTGTTCGGGCGTTACTGGTGGAGGAGGCCCATTCATCGTCCACCAACTGAGCAAATCTGTTTAAAAAATGCCGATTTAACCCTATAATTATTTCCGAGTCGGGAGCACTGACCATCACGCGGTGCGCAGGGTTTAACCCCTCGGCTTACCTCTTTTTGAGCCAAAAATTGACAAGAAACACAGTTAGTTACAACAAATTTCTTGCCAGCCATTCTTGGCTCGGCTATATTGCTTTCGCGTCTGAGATGAGTCGCCAAGCGTCTCATGTTGGGGCATAAGCCCCAAAAGCTCAGTCGCTCCCTTCTACCAATAAAAATATCCAGGATCTGCGGTGTACCTCTGTTACATCGATGAATCCGGGACGCCAGACGTACCTGGCAATACCTCCCACTTCATTCTTTGCGGGATTTCTATTCCGGTTTGGCGTTGGAAAAACGCCGAACGGGAAATTGCTTCGGTTCTCGCCCCATACAACTTGGAGAACGAAGAGTTCCATACTGCGTGGCTGCTGCGGGCTTATCTGGAACAAACGCGAATACCCAATTTCGCGAGTATGTCGTATGACGCCAGACGCAGCGCCTGTATGCGCGAACGAACCGCGAACCTGCTGGCCCTTCAAAAAAGCAACAAGCAAAAGCTCTACAAGCAGTTCAAGAAAAATTACCGGCACACCGAAGCCTATATTCACCTGACGTACGAAGAAAGAAAAGCAGCGGCAAAAGCCGTGGCTAGAACAATAGCAGGATGGGGATTTGCGAGGCTCTTCGCTGAGTGCATCGACAAAGTGCATTTTGATCCTCAAAGAAC
>JBJXEY010000108.1:0-2889 GCA_046153355.1 Burkholderiales bacterium | reverse complement strand
CAGCCTGCTAAGGGAGCGGGCAGCTTGCTCTGCATGCGAAGCAGCGCCGGCTCGAAATCAGCGGGCAGTGCCTGGTAGGTATCATCCAGGTCAACCGAGACAGAATTTTTCTCAACCTTGCCGGTATTCATATTCCATCCCATAAATGGATACGGACTACCTATTCATGCACAACAGCAATGGCAGCAGAAATTTATTCTTTTAGTTTTATACAGTCAGCCGATGCACCGAATAAATTACATCCGGGTAATCGAATCGATCACACTCAATTTATCGTGATCTTGTTTTTGCGAATCACCTCGCCCCAACGCTCGTAATCGCGCCGCACGATGGTATTGAACGCATCACCGGCGACACCGGAAATCTCAAAACCCAACTCCCGCAGGCGAGAGCCAACCAATGGCGCTTCCAACGCACGGCGAATGTCACCGGCGAGCTTTTCCTGCACCGCGCGCGGCACGCCCGCCGGCGCGAAAATGCCATGCCAACTGGTGATATCCACACCGGGATAAAGCGATTCGAAGGTCACTACCCCCGGCAATTGCTCGAGGGGTTTCGCGCCGGTGACCATCAGCGCATTCACCTTGCCCGCCTTCAACGCTGGAATGATGCCGCTGGATACATCCAACATCATCTGCACTTCGCCCGCGAGCAACGCCTGCAACGCCGGCCCCGCGCCTTTGTAGGGGATCTGCGTGAGTTGTATTCCCGCCGCGAGGCTCAACAACTCCACATACAAATGCTGACCGGAGCCCACGCCACCGGTGGAGTAGTTGATTTTGCCGGGTGCTTTACGCGCCTCTGCAACCAGTTGTTGGATGGAGGTAATGCCGGTGGCCGGATGCACCCCTAACGCATAGGTGAGCCCCACGGTCTGCATGATGCCGACAAAATCCTTTAATGGATCGTAGGAGGATTTGGTCATATGCGGCAACGTGATCAACGGCGAGGAACTGATGATCATCAGCGTGTAGCCATCGGGCGCGCTCTTGGCGAGAAAATCGGGCCCAAGCGTGCTACCGGCTTTATTGTCGACAATTACCGATTGGCCCCAGCGCTCCTGCAAATCGCGTGCGATCAAACGGCCGGAAACATCCAATGGACCGCCCGGCGGAAACGGCACCACCAGCCGCACCGGCTTGTTGGGAAAGTCCTGCGCGAACGCGGACACGCACGCGAGGCCCGCGCCCAGCGCCAGAATTGCCCGAATGATCGCGTTCATCTTTAGGCTGCGGCCAACTCAGCGCGCGCCACGGCCACCTTATGACCGAATAGCGCCACCGCGTTGCGATGCAGAATCTTTTCCTTCGCCTCGGCGCCGATTTCGGCTTCGGCGACGGCCTTGGACGACCAATCGCAACCGAACTCGGTGCCATCGGTGCCGAAAATTATTCTCTCCGCGCCATACAGCCGCACGCCCGCCTCAATGGCGCGCGCGCCAAACGAATTGCAATCCACCAGCACCTTGGAACGGGCGAAGCGCTTCGAGGGCAATTCCTCATCGGGGGTGTCGAGTAGGCAGCGATGATCCATTCGCTCGACCTCGTAGGGGATATTGCCCCCCAGGTTATGCACGTGCACCTTTGCGTTGGGGAAGGCATCCAGATAATCGGTAAGACACAAAGTCACCATCGCCGAGGAGAGACTTGCCTGCATATCCAGCGTGCCATTGCGACGGCGCGCGTTATCGGTATCGTTGCCCACTTTCGGCCAGGCATCCCCCGGCAGCGGGCCGTTGTGAATAAACACCACCGCGCGGTGGCGCTCGGCCACCTCCATGATGGGGCGCACCTTGTCGGCCGCCTTACGCGTGGCAAAGGCATTGCCCGGCATGATCACGCCAATGATGCCGGGCAACTTGATGGCACGCTCAAACTCCTCGGCCGCGATCGCCACATCGGTCTGCGGCACGCAGGCGTAGGCGGCGAAGCGCCCCGGATGCGCCTTGCATAGGGCCGAAACACTGTCGTTATATAAACGTAACAGCGGCAAGCCTTCTTCGGCGGGTAAGCGCTCTGTCCAGGAATATTGCCCCAGCATTGAGAGCACCGCAGTGGTGATGCCTTGGCGGTCCATCTCGGCCAAGCGCGATTGGGCGTCATCAAAAGCAGTGGCCACCGGCTCCTCGGTGTTGCGCGTTTTGATCACTTCGACGCCGGCGGCATTTTTCACGATACGTGGCTCGGTGGTACGTGCGCGCATCGGCTCGATCAACGCGGCCGGTCTCCAGTGAGCATGCATGTCGATTTTCATGGCGATTCCTCCTAGGGGATTGGTGCGAACAATATACAGTAACATCGAATTTTCAACCGGCATCCCTGCTCTTGGGAACCGCCATGCCATTGCTCGGGAAACGCATATGAAACCTTGCCTGCCAAAACGAATTCTCACCCTCCGAATTCTCACCCTCGCCTGCGTCTTGCTGTTGTCGCCCTTAGGCGCGAGTTTTGCCCAGTCCTACCCAGACAAACCCATTCGTCTGCTGCTGCCCTACGAAACCGGTGCATTCCCAGATATCGTCGCGCGCCTGGTTGGCGGCAAAATCGGTGACTCGGTGGGCCAGCGAGTACTGGTTGAGAATCGCGTTGGCGCAAGTGGCAGCGTGGGCACGCAGGCGGTGGTGAAATCACCGGCCGATGGCTATTCGCTGTTGGGCGTCATCAACAACCACGCCACCAACCCTTACCTCTTCAAAAACCTGCCCTATGATCGCTTCAGTGATCTCGCACCGATTTCCTTAATGGTTCGCGGCCCCTTGGTGCTCGCAGTCAATCCCAAACTGGGGGTCAACTCGCTTCAAGAATTCATTAAGCTGGCCAAATCCAAACCCGGTGTACTCAACTTTGCCACCGCCGGCGCCGGCTCGCCGGGCCGCTTGTTGATGGAAGC
>JBJXEY010000104.1:0-10272 GCA_046153355.1 Burkholderiales bacterium | reverse complement strand
CCGGTTTGAAATCCTCTGTGGCGCCAACCGAAACGATCCAATCGCGAATTTCCTCGAGCGCCTTTTCCGCGTCATTTTTGGGGATTGCTGCCAAGGTCTCCTTGGCAGTTTTTTCTTCCGCCAAAGGATGATCTGACTTGCGCCCGCCTAGCCAACTCAAAACCATGTCGTGTGCTCTCCCAGCAAGATACGATTCTCCGGCGGTCGAATTTCAAGCGACATTCTTGGATGTCGTCCTGACGGAAAACTTTCCACGTCAAGCCAAGCCGGATGTCTTAGTGCGCCCAATTGCGCCCAAGGAGGCAATTATCTCAGAGACCCCGTGGCCGCTGCATAGGCATATTCGGCGGCAACGCAAGGTCGCGCTAAACCGTGGCGCGACAGTAGGTCGTAAAGACAGGGACGTAATGACAGGGACGTAAAGACAGGAACATAAAACTAGGGAACCGGCGGCTTTTCCTCAGTAGGAGGAACGGCCTCGGGCAAGGCACCGGCATCCTTTGCCTGCTCCTCAGTGGGGCCAAGTTTTTTCAGGCGTTTTGCTTCCTTTTTCTGCGCCCTGCTCAATTCGCGCTGCCGTTTAGCAAAATCGTAATTGGGTTTGGCCAAGAAAGTTCCTTTCGGCAATCAACAAGGGTGACAAACCACAGGGTAAGCGTTTTCGCCATCACCAGCTTTTTCAGACATATCCCAAGCAAACTACGACTTCAGGTTTTCGGCGTGTTGGGGATAAGAAGGTGCGAGTCATAACGCCCGCCCGTCCAGATTACATGCTCGCCCTTGTTTCTCGCCGACACCAGCGATTCGCCGGTTACCGGGTTGCCCACATGCAAGATGGGGTGCCCCGCGATCAATATGCGTAGCGTCTGTCCTGCGTGCCACAAACATCCCATGGGCCAGAATTCGATATCCACCGGCACAATCTCTCCGGGCTTCAATAATTGCTCAATGCGATGCGTGTGCCAAGGCTGACCGGGTTGGGAGCGTTCGGGGTCGAGTTCCCGATGGCTCACACGCAAAAACCCTCGCGCCGGTTCGGCCACCCAATTGACGCCATACACCGTATAGGGGACCCGCTTCCCATCGGAGTCCAGCTTTTGCGCGACGACAAACAGATCCAAATCATCATTGCCCCTTGCTTCGACCCATAGCCGTAGGCTCATCTGACCAGTGAGCTCGGTGTCCTCATCAAATCGAATATCGAAAAACGCACTTCCTTCGGTAGCTTGATAGACGATGGAGGATTCATCCGCCACCAGGGACCTAGACATCCTTGCCGAGGTGGCATCGAGATAAAGCGGCTGGTGACGGGTGCGCGCCAACGGCCACTGGTTCTCGGCGCGATAGGCATTGGTGGGTGCGTCGATAGCGCGATCCATGATGGCAATGCGCACCCGCGGCGTTTTCTCCCAGCCGTTGTCGATACCCTTGAGGTAATGATCGAAAAACTTGCGCAGATCCTCAACATTGGCGGGGTCGTAGTAATCGGGCCACTCCCAACCATCGTGAATGCGTAGCCATTTATGTTTCGATCCCAATTGCTTGAAGCCCTCGAACGAGCCACGCGAATGCAGGCGACTGTTCCAACTGGCAACCACGTAAGCGGGGCATTGCGTCAGCTCGTGTTTGGCGCGTTTTTCTTCCCAGTATTCATTCCAGGTCGGATATTGCGCCGCCATCGCCGGGCAATCCTCGACGCGCGCACGCGAGTGCAAACCATCCCATACGAAATCGATCCAATTCGATGGCGCCGTGGTAATGCCGCCCAATGCCACGTTTTCGCGATACAGATCCGACCAGCCTTCCCATGGTGCGATCGCCGCCAGATGCGGCGGGCGCGTCGCGGCGGCGTACCACTGGCATTGCGCCAGCCACGAATTACCCGATAACGCCACCTTGCCATTACACCAGGGCTGCTCCGCCAGCCATTCGATCAGGTCGTACATATCCAACGCTTCGCCGCCCTGCGCGCCGCTGCCGCCAATTGTCAAGAGATCCCCCTCGGACATCCAACTGCCGCGCCCATCCGGATTAATCACTGCGTAACCGTGTTGGCACCAATACTCGGGGTCGGGTGCCTCGAACTTAGTCCACTTGCCCGGCACGCCAGGTGGCACGCAGGTTCGGTTGGCGAAGCGATCGAATCCTCCTGGCCCAGTCTGATGTTTGCCATAAGGGCTCCAGGCAACGATGGCCGGCAACACACGTGCCTTGGGATCGGCCAGCGCGGGTCGATAAATATCGGCATAAATTTTCACGCCGTCGCGCATGGCCACCGCGACATCGCGATCGATACGAATGCCATCCTCGACGCGGCTCTCTGGTCTAAACCCGGGATATTTGCCTTGGTCGAGTTCCCTGCCCTTGCGCCATAAAATTTCACTCATTGGATTTCGCTCCTCGTGTTTAACCCTTGCCAGACCACTAGGTTGCCTCATATCTAGCTTATCCGATCGTATTGAAATTCGACCTCCTAACGCAAATCTCGCTGGTCTACCAGCACACTTATGGCATGGATCTTGTCGCCCGCCTCTGTTAGAGGTAGATTGCCGCCAAGCAAAAACACTCCTTGATACCAAGAGGTAAGTTCATGTCATTCGTCACCATGCGTACCCGCTGCTGTGTATTTGTTTTACTCCTTGGCCTTATCGCGCCCGCTCTACCCCAGGAGCGCTTCTCGCCTTTTGTTCCCAGCAATGAACAAAACGTCGAGCGCATGGTGAAACTGGCCAATCTTCGTCCTGGCGAAACCGTGATGGATCTGGGTTCGGGCGATGGGCGTATTGTTTTCGCGGCGGCGCGCGCGCAAGCCAATATTCGCGGCATTGGCGTCGAGATTGACGCTGACCTGGTGACGAAATCCAATGCCGCCTCCAAGGCGCAGGGGCTCGCTGATCGCGTGCGTTTCGAACACCGCAATGCCTTCGATGCGGATCTGCGCAACGCGGATGTAATCTTCATGTGGCTTTTCCCCGAACTGATGCGTTTGCTGCGCCCCAAGATCATGGCCGAAGCTAAACCCGGCGCGCGCATCGTTGCGGCGACCTGGGACATGGGCAGTTGGCCGGTGGACGCCACCGACGATCTACCGGGCGCGCCGGCCATCAGAATGTGGATTGTGCCGGCACGCGTCGATGGCGAATGGGAATGGGAAGTGCCAATTCGCAGCCAAAACTTTACTTACACCGGGTTGCTCGAACAGCGCATGCAACAGGCCGAAGGCGCGATCCGCATGGGCGTGCGCCGCGAACTCTTGACCAATGTGCATTTGCGCGGCGAAATATTGCAATTCACCTTGCGCATGACCTTGCCCAAACTTGGCTATGTGTCGCAGACCTATGTCGGCCGCGTGTTGGGTGATCGCATCGAAGGCTCGGTGTCTATTCAGTATCCCAAGCCCGGTGACGACGAAACCATGGAAGAATTTCGCGTGCCATGGAATGCCAAAAGATCGATGCGCCCGCGGTATTTCTCGCCGACGGGGACGAATCTTTTATAAGCCACCGGCCCAGCGTTAACTGCGACGTGGCTACTCGGGCTCGATGCCAGCCGCCTTCACCAATTTGCCCGCCTGCTCATAGTGCCGTTTCACCGCTGCGGCAAATTGTTCTGGGCTGGCGGAGGTTTCCACCAGCAGGCCCAGCTTATCGAACACGCCTATCACATCGGGCGCCGTCATCCCCTTTACCAGTTCCGCATGCAAGCGGCGGGTAATTGGCTGCGGTAACCCCGCCGGCCCGAAATAAGCCATCCATCCGGCCGGGCGGTCGTAACCGGGCAATGACTCGGCAACCGTCGGCGCGTCCGGCGTGCGCGGATAACGTTTGTCACCGTTGATCGCCAGCAATCGCACTTTGCCTGCTTCAATCTGCCCAATCGACGATGCCATGACGCCAAACACCAGTTGCACCTGTCCGGTGATTAAGTCCTGAAAAGATTGTCCACCGCTTTTATACGGCACATGCACCATCTTCACGCCGGTCATTTGCATCATGATTTCACCGGAGAGATGGTGTGTGGTACCGATGCCAGAACTGCCAAAAGACACCTTGCCGGGATTGGCTCTCGCGTAATCGATCAATTCTTTGATGCTTTTAACTGGCAGTGAATTGTTGACCACCACACAAGCCACCGCCTCGCCCACCTGGGTGATGGGGGTGAAATCTTTCAAGGTGTCATAAGGCGTGTTTTTGGTTAAAAACGGACGCAGCGTCATTGCGCTGGTAGTCGCATAGGCAAGGGTGTAGCCATCCGGTGCGGCTTTGGCGACATTCCCCGCCCCCACCGCGCCACCGGCGCCACTTTGGGTCTCCACAATCACTGGCTGACCCAGCGCCTCACTGAGCCTATTGGACAAAACGCGTACTGCGGCTTCAACGCCACCGGCCACCGTCACCAGGGTGCGAATGGGCTTGGAGGGGTAAGCTTGCGCGAGAACCGCTCCGCTACCCACTGACACCATGATAAATCCCAACAACGATATTAATTTCATGTTTTTATTTCCTTCATATCTAGCATCGAAAAATAAATTACAAACATTTTACTCAGGCTTGATGCCGGCCTCGCGTATTACGCGCTCATACACCGTAAAGGCCTCCAGATACATACGGTGAAACTCCGCAGGCGAATTGGCGATGAGCACCATGCCGCCCGCCTCAATTTTCCCGCGTATTTCGGCTAGTTGTAGCGCTTTCACGAGTTCACTATTGACACGAGTCAATACCGCTTGCGGCAAATTCCCCGGGCCGAAAAAACCGAACCATGACGCAGGACGATCAAGTTTGGGGTAAATCTCGGTGATTGCCGGCACATCGGGGTAATCGCGATAGCGCGCATTTTGCGTGATCGCCAGCACCTTCAATTTACCAGCGCGCTGATGCGCGATGATGTTGTTCACCGCGCTAAACACCATCTGAACTTCGCCGGTAGTCGCCGCGGTCACTGCCGGCGCTACGCCTTTGTAGGGCACATGAATATATTCGACACCAACTTCACGCTTGAATAACTCACCCAGCAAATGAAAGATGCCAGCAACGCCCGAACTGCCGAACGCCACCTTGTTCGGGTTCTGCTTCATATGCGCCACCAGTTCCTGCAAGGTGTTGACCGGCAGCGACGGATGAATCACCAGGCTACTCACCGGATCGGCCGCGGCGGTAATGGGCGTGAATTCCTTCTTCGAATCCAGCGCCCAGGTTTTAGATAGGAAGGTCGGCACCACGGTAGTGCTGGGGCTCATGATCATTAAGGTGTAGCCGTCTGCCGCGGAGCGCGCCACGCGCTCGGCGCCCACCCGTCCTTGAGCACCCGCCTGGTTCTCCGCCACCACCGCTTGCCCGATGGTCTCACTCATTTTCTGCGCCACCATGCGGGCAATAGTGTCCATCGAGGAGCCCGGCGAGGTGGGGATTACCAGACGAACAGGTTTCGAGGGCCAGCTTTGCGCCTGCGCATGCAGAGCCGCCGACCATGCCATCGCCAGCACGATTCCCGCGCCAACCAGGGCGCGGCGACCCGGCAATCGACTTTTCATGTCACTTCTTTTTCGCGGGGCGTTTCGCCGCCTTTTTGGCGACCGCCTTTTTTGCCACGGCCTTCTTCGCGGGTTTGGCGAGGCTCACCGTTTTCTTGGCACGCGGCGTTACATGAAACACGCGAGTCGGAATACGATTCAATGCCTCGCAACCATTCTCCGTCACGATCACCGTGCCGCCCACATTGACGCGATGATGCTGACCATCCACCGTCAGGCAAGCATTAGGCTCGAACGCCAACACCATACCAGGTTGCAGCACCGCGCTTCGCACCCGGCCCTGAGGCGGCCCAACGAAATTAACCTTCATATCGACATTTTCCATATTGATATTGGGCCGGCCAAGCAGAAAATGCGGGCCCACCGAATGCACCAGGGGCGTATAACACCAGCAGCCCGCCTGCTTCAATGGCTCGGCCATGGCATCCACCAGATCGGTAAACGTCATCCCGGGCTTCAAGGCTTTCAAGCCCAACTTGTAGGACTCCAACGCCACCTTCTCGCATTTCTGATTGATCGCGTTCAATGGATCGATGGCCACCGTCATCTGCACCTGCACCTCTTGATTACCGCACATGGGCATGAGCTCGGCCTGCATCAAATCGCCTTTTTGCAGCACCCGCGGCGCTTCACCACGGGTGGTCCAACGCGGCGGCCCCCAGGAGAGCGTCGCAGGCCCCGAATTCATCACAATATTGGGATAACGAAGGCCGATGCCAAAATTAAACATGGCGCGCACTGCTTCCGCATACATACGCTCCTCACCCACGCCCGCGCCCGCTACCTCGCAAATCGCCGCGCTGCCGGCCTCGGCAGCTTTGGCGGCATAACGAATTTGCGCCAGTTCCTCCGCGCTTTTCACCAACATCAAATGGCTGAATTCATCCGAGATGTCGTGAAAGCTGATGCCGGGGAGCGACTCGGCGAATGGAATCCACCAGTTGGCCGGAATCGCACCGAAAGGTTCGGTTGGCGCTTCAGAGCGCAGGCCCACCACACCTAGGCGGCTACCACCACTCAATTTTTCCTTCACCACCTGCGCCGCCTGACCGCCCGAGGTGGCTACCCGATAGTCGGGCACCCACAGCGCATGGCCGCGGTCACGCGACCACATGGCGCGCAGAACGCGCAAATTGGCCCAGGTGAGCACAACCGCATCGCCTTCCAGCGGCAAGATGGTGCATTCCTCGTTGTAATCGTCGCTAATGTAGCTCTCATACATCTCCCGGGCCCGAAACCCGGCCACCACCAGGCAATCGAGCCGGTGTTCGCGCATCAGTTTCCTCACATTGGCCCATCGGCGGTCGCGCTCGGCAAATGACAAAACGGGAGGGCGGGCGTTCTTGGACGGCATGGTGACAATCTCCTTTAGGATGAAGCGGAAAATCGGGTAGTGGATGCTAATGTGATGGAGGAAAGTATCGCCGATTTATCGAATTCGCATCAAAGCGATCCGCCCTATTCTCAAGTCAGTAATCAAACGGCACAATGCTTACGCTTTTATATAAGGTCGATGATTTTGACGGTTCGCCTTTTGAACCGCCAAAATCATCGAGCAGCCCGAACGCTAAATCCGGTACAGTTTGCAAACCAGGAAAAGCATACGTCCCGTCAAATGACCATTGAATCCCCCACCACCATCCCCAACTACCTCGCCGACCTGCGCCTCAAAAACAAAGGCTTCATCGTTTTCGGCGCCGGCCCAGGCATCGGCGACCAGACCTGCCATGCGTTATCGCAAGCGGGCGCAAAAGTCCTGTGCGTGGACATCGACGCCAAACTCGCCAAAGCCACCGCCAAACAAATCAACGGCCACGCCATGCAAGCCGATGTCACCCAACGCAGCGAAATGAAAAAGATTTTCGCCAAAGCGGATAAGTTATTCGGAAAAACTTTCTATGGCCTTGTAGATGTCGTTGGCATCGCCAACATCGGGGCAATTCCCTCTTTCGATGACGACGCCCTTACCAGACAGTTTGACCTTGTCTACCGCCACGCTTTTATGGCGGTGCAAATTGGCGCACCCATGTTGGCGAAAAATGGTGGTGGTGTATTGACCTTCATTGGCTCGATATCGGGCCTGGCAACCCTGCCCAATCACACCATCTACGGTTCAGCGAAGGCGGCGCTGCACCAGATGGTGCGATATGCCGCGCAGGAGTTCGGCCCCTGTGGCATCCGCGTCAACGCCATTGCACCGGGTTACACCCGCACGCCGCGCATCCTTGCGCACCGCACGCCTGAGATGTGGCAGGCCATTGACGACAGCAACCCGCTGCGACGTGGCGGCAATCCACAGGATGTGGCGCGCGTGGCGCTGTTCTTATCATCGAACCTTGCGAAATACGTCACCGGCAATATCCTGACGCTTGATGGTGGTGTCAGTAATGCCACCTCTATTCCGAGACTCGGCATGCCGGTAAAAAAATGACAGTCGCGAAAAATCGGTCATACAATGCGTGAAACCGAGCGCGATCATCGAATTTGACGCGATAGGTCGCTACATACCGCCTCACCGCTTGGAAGGGACAGAATATGAAGCAGCTGACAATTAGTAACGTTCTTGGATCTGCGTTATTTTTTGCAGCGACCCTGGCCCCAGTCGCGCTGCAAGCGCAGGACTTTCCCAGCCGCCCCATTACCTGGATTGTCCCGGTGGGCACTGGCAGCGGCGCCGACAATATGGCGCGCCTGATCGCCCCGAAACTCGCCGAACGCTTAAAACAACCGGTGATCGTGGAAAACAAACCCGGCGCAAGCCAAGTCATCGGCATGGATTTCGTCGCCAAGGCTGCACCCAATGGCTATACGGTGGTGATGATGCTCAACAACATCACCATGGTGCCCGCATTGATCGCCAACGTGCCGTTCAATCTAGTCAGCGATTTCGTTGGCGTGTCGCGCATTGCCACCTCGGGTATGACCCTGGGCGTGAGTACCACCACGGTTCCAGCCAAGGATGTCAAAGAATTGATGACCATGATGAAAGCCAGCCCCGGCAAATTTAATTACGCCACGCCAGGCAACGGCACCACCCAGCATGTGGGCATGGAACTCATGCGCCTTCGGGAGTCCTTGACTCTGGTGCATGTCCCGCACAAAAGCATCAACGATGCCAATGCGAGTTTGGTGGGCGGGCACGTACACATGATGCTAGGGTCGGCACCCGCAATGAAAGCGCTGGAATCGGCAGGCAAGATTAAGATGCTCGCGGTCACCGGCCCGCAACGATCTTCCGCGACGCCCGAGATCCCCACCTTTGGCGAAATGGGGTTTACCTATATGAACTCAGTGGATTCCTGGTGGGGGATGGCGGCGCCGGCGAAAACCCCCACTGCGATCATTACGCGCCTTAATCGCGAATTGCGCGACATACTTGCCATGCCGGATATTTCGGGTGCGTTTGCCAAACAAGCATTAGCCGTCGCACCAACGTCGTCGGAAGAACTCAATGCTTTGATTAAATCGGATTTGGAACGTTGGGGCGAAGTCATCCGCACCGCGAAAATTACCGCTGATTAAGTACATTTGTAGGGGAGAGGAAAATGGATCGACATTACGCAAAAAAACTGTCTGCGGTGACGCTTTGCGCCGCCTTGCTACTACCCATCGCGGCTACCGCGCAAACGCCCGAACTGAAATTCTCCAGCTTTCCTCCTCCTACGGGCGCGCTCAACCGTGACCTGTTGACGCCCTGGATAAAAGAGGTCAACACGGCATTGGGCAGCATGGCCAGTATTCGCCTCTTCCCCGGCGGTACACTGGGCCGCGACCCGGTGCAACAATTCAAGCTGGTGCGCGATCGCGTGGCCGATCTTGCCTACGTGGTCATGGATTACACACCCGGCGATTTCCCCGATTCCAATATGTTCGAGCTGCCCTTCGTCGCGGAAAATTCCGTGGAAGGCTCGGTGGCGCATTGGCGCCTGGTGCAGCGCGGCGTGTTACGCGGCTACGACAAGGGCAAATTTCTCGCAGGCTTCATGATTCCGCCGCAGTCCTTGCACACCACGGGGAAGCTGCCCAATCTGGCCGCATTGAAAGGTCAAAAGGTACGCGCAGCGGGGGTCTACCAAGCCGCAACCATAGAATTGCTGGGCGCAACGCCGGTCACCGGCATCACCATTGCCGCCGCTGCCGAAGCACTAAGCCGCGGCGTAGTTACCGGCGTGCTCTCCGACTGGAACGGCATGGTGGCTTTCCGCATTGGCGATGCGGCAAAGAATCATTACGAATTACCGCTGGGCGCCGCCGCCGCAGGGATATTCATGAATACTGAGAGCTATAACGCCTTGCCGCCTGCGGCACGGGCCATTATTGACAAGTATTCGGGTGAATCCTTTTCCCGGCAGCACGGCATCGAATTTGATCGTCAACACAACGAAAACATGGAACGCGCGAAGAAACAGCCCGAGCATGTTTTCCTTATCCCCACTGCCGCAGAAAGGGATGAAGTCAAACGCCGCGTGCAACCGGTGATTGATCGTTGGGCTAAGGAAAATCCTGACGGCCGCAAGCGCCTAGAGGCGTTAGCCACCGTCGTAGAGGATATTCGCAAGGGTCGTTAGGTGACGCCAACAACCTGGATTGGGCGACTCGAAAGGCTCGAGGCGCGTATCGGCGGATGGACCAATCACATCGCCATGCTGGGGGTATTGGCCTTATTGGTGGTCGCCGGTTCGACGTTGCTTGATGTGCTATTTCGTTGGGTCGCCAATTCGCCCCTCAAGGGATTAAAC
>JBJXEY010000102.1:0-2506 GCA_046153355.1 Burkholderiales bacterium | reverse complement strand
ATCAGCTCATCGAGCGCCGGATGCCCCCGCAGCAATTCGCCGTTGCGTCCCTCGACGACCCAACCGATTAACGCCTCGGGCATCGCATCGCGCAAGGCGCAGAGCACCGGCAGCGTGTGCATCACGTCGCCAATGGCGCTTAATCGTGAGATTAGAATTCGTGGAGCGGACATTGGTGCGTTTCTGTAGCAGGCACCGTGGGCACCCTGGGTCATGACGTCGCTGACCTGCCGATCGAGTCCATTCGCAATTCCGTTACGGCTCTCGGAGCGAGCCCACTACACCCGCTTGCTCAACTTCTCCGCAAGTCGCTTGAGGGCATGGCTGCAATCGTCAAGCGGCAAATGCGCTTGGATTAAACTCATCGCGCTACGGTCATTCCAGGCTTTGGTGAGGGCGGCGTCGAACTCGCCTTCCGTCCGAGCTTCGTAGCCCGTGCCGCCGCCTATGACTTGTGGCAACAGATGATACTTCCAGGGATTGATTTCGTTGAAGTCGCCCGGATGGAGCACCCGCTCGGTGCCGTAACCTTTGTTGTCGAGCACGATCACGATCGTTGGAAATCCTTGCCGCACAATGGTCGATAGCTCGGTGCCCGTCATCTGAAATGCACCATCGCCGACGATCACCACGGCCCGCAAATCGGGACGCGCCACCTGGGCGCCTAGCGCCGCCGGCACCGAGAAACCCATCGAAGTGTAGTAAGCTGGGCTGAGGAATTCCGTGTGGCCGCGGATCACAAGCTCAGTGGCCGCAAACAGCGAATCACCGATGTCGGCAATCACCATCGTCTCATCGTCCAGCAGTTCATTCAGCCGGGCCATCAATCGGGTGATGGTGATTGGCTTATCCGGCTGAAGCACGAATTTCTCATTGCCGAACGACGAAATATGCGGAATTGCCCGTTTTGGCGCGGCGGGCCGGCGGTCAGCAAGCTGGCGAATAAAATCTTGCAGCAGCACGCCATGGAAATGGTGATGACGAATACGAAGCTGCTCGCTGGTGGCGTAAATGCATTTGCCGGGATCGAGATTTGCCGTGAAGATGCCGAGGTTGATGTCGGTCATGAAGGCCCCGAGCAAAATCACGCAGTCGCTCTCCTCGACGAACCGCGTTACCTGGTCGTTGCCCATCGCCCCTTCGTAGAGTCCCACGAACAACGGGTGGGTCTCGGCAATCACGCTCTTGCCGAGCATCGTGGTGGTGACCGCGATCTGCGAACCTTCGGCCAACGCCAGCAGCTCGCCTTGCAGTCCGAAACGATGGACTTCGACCCCGGCCAGGATGACCGGCTTCTGGCAGGTGCTGATCCAACGCTCGGCTTCGGTCACAGCTTCGGCCAACACGGCTGGATCGCTTGACGAGGCGGGCTCGCGGAACTGATGTGGCAGTTCGGGAATCACGTTCACCATGTCGCGAGGAATCTCAATGTACACTGGCCGCTTGAAACTGGCTGCCGCGTGTAACACTCGATCGATTTCGTGAAAGGCCACAAGCGGGTCGTTCAACTCGGTGCCGGCGATGCACAGTTTTTCGAACACGTCGTACTGCGTGCGAAAGTCTTTCACGCGGTGGTGCAAGAGCGGGTTGTTCACGCGCTCTCGCAATCCGGGCGAACCGGTGATCACCACGACGGGTGATTTCTCTGCGTAAGCGCCGGCGATGCTGTTGCAAAGGCTCAACCCGCCCACGCAATAGGTAACGCAAACCGCTCCCATGCCGTGAACCCGCGCGTAGGCATCGGCCGCGAATCCGGCGCAATCTTCGCGCGTGCAGCCGACGACTTCGATCGGGCTATGCTCCAGCAACGAGTAGAAGCTGAGGATATAGTCGCCCGGAATGCCGAACACGTGCGCGATGCCGTAGTCCTGCAAACGGCGAATCAGGTATTCGCCGATCGATAGACCCGTTACGGACGCGGCAGTTGGAGTGGCCCGGCTTAGTCCGGTTCGAAGGGGAATAGTATCTGGAATCGACATGCCAAGAGTTAGGGGTCGGGAGCCAAGAGTCAGGAATCAGCAATTGGTCGCGTTTGGGCCCCGGCAGGGCCCGAAACGTTCGACGTGCTGGCGGGGATTATGCCTATTTCAATAGTATGGGGCAATCGGGAAAAGTGGCTTACTTTTTCCGCTGCCGTCGTATATAGAGCCTTTGTAACCCCAAAAACCAACCCAGAAACAGCGCAAAGCAGGCAATCACAACCACGCCCCGCCACACGTTGTGCCCCGAGAGCGCCGCCCCGATCGCTAGATAAAGGCCCCAGGCGATGAGTCCGCCAAAAATTCCTAACGCGAGATACTTAGGTACGGGAGCGTGCTGGGATTCTGGCGACGGTGGTTCAGCGGGTGTGCGATCAGGCATTCATCATCCTTCGCGGTCATTTGGCCGGGCTTTGACTTGGGGGCGTCGCAACACGAATGGCAGTAGCATCAGTGGAAAAAACACCGGTATCCACAAGCCAATCTGAAAAAGCGGTATGCGCATTTCCACGAACGTAAAAGTGCCA
>JBJXEY010000101.1:0-11211 GCA_046153355.1 Burkholderiales bacterium | reverse complement strand
TGACCATCGGTGTAGGTGGCGACAACTTTATAAAACTTGCCAATGTCCGCAGAGGTCAGGGCAGGCAGCGCGGCGGAGGTGGCGCCCGCTACGTTGGTATAGGCGGCAACACCATCGGCGCTGACCTGCCACTGGAAGCTCAACGTTCCCAAGCCGTCGTCATCGGCAAGTGTGCCGGCAGCCACGGAGAGAACCTGCGTTTTAGCCGCTGCACCGGTGATAGCGAGGGCGCCGGTGGGGGCGTCGTTGACGTTGGTGACGGTCAAGGTGAACGCGTTGCTCGCGGTCAAGCCCGATTTGTCGGTTGCCGTCACATTTACATTGTTGGCGCCCACGCCAGGGCCCGGCTCATTGAACGAGCCTGAAATAACGCCGGTGGTGGCGCTGATGGTGATACCCGTCGGCAGGCCTGTGGCGCTATAGGTGAGTGCATCGCCGGCATCGCCGTCAGAGAAGGAGGTGCTTGCATTCAACGTAAAGGCGGCGCCTTCAGCCACTGTTTGCGCGGCAATGGTGGTCTTCGTGGGCGCGGTGCTAACGAACACTGTCAGCGCGGAAGAAGCCGCCGAGGTATTGCCGGAAAAATCGACCGCCGTCGCCGTGACGCTGTGGCTGCCTGCGGTAAGGCCCGTCAAGGTGGCGACGAAGGTGCCATCGCTGGCGGTAATGGCGGTGGTGGTCGCCGTGCCATCGGTAACCGTTACGGTCGATCCGAATTCCGCGGTGCCTTGGACTTTGACAGTGGTCTTGGAGGTGAAACCGTCGGTCGCGGAGGCGCCGGTATCGTCGGCGGCCACCAGGGCCAGCGCACTGGGCGCCGTTGCATTGGTGTCCACCGTGACAATGGCGTCGTTTGAATTCGGGCCTACCGTGGTGCCGCGTTCCAGATGCACGTTCAAGCGTTTCGATCCGTCGGTGCCCAGATCAATGTTGTCGAACTTGTAGCTGGTGCTCGCCGTTCCTGCGGGAATATCCGCAGCGAGCAGCGTGTATTCGGCGAGCTTGACGCCATTGAGCATTAACACCAGCTTATCGCCCGCTTGCGCGAGGCTGGCGCTGGTGAGCGAAACCGTGGCGTCGATGCCCGCGGTGATATCCGTTTGGGTAAGGCGCAAATCGGCGGTGGTGCCGGTGCCCGAGGTAATCAACGGACGGCCTGGCTCACCTACCGTGGTGACCGTGTTGGTGGATGGGACGATATCCTCGACGTTCTGGCTGGCGGTATCCACCGCTGTCAACAGATTGGCGCCGGAATAAGCGCTGGTATCGATTACCGCGCCGCCGCCAGTGGTAATGGCAGTGCCGATAGAGGTAACCAAGTTCTCCTGGGCAACCAATTGCGTGCCGACGATCTGCGTCAAAGCGGCGGTGATATCCGTGCCCCCAGAGACGTTTTCAATGGCATTGGTAATCGATTCCAGCGAGGCGACGATGTTGTCATCCAACGCCTGGAAAGCGGCTTTTTTCACCGGATCAGATATGGTGTTGGCCAGGCCATCGAACACCCCTTGAATGACCGCGGTGCTGGACAAATCGACTGCGCCCGTACCAGCAGCGTCGATTTTCGCGAACAGCGCTTCGAACACCGCGTCGGAATTTTCTGCCCCGGTTTGGGTGGCATCCGAATCGTTGGCGGTCTTCGCCCCCACGGTCAGGATAGAGGCCAATTGAATATTGAGTTTTTGAAGCTTCAACGCATCGGATTTATCCGTCGCGCTAGCGCCCGCGCCGGTGGCTGTGGCCAAAGGGTCGTAGGTCGACAGGTCGATGTTGGTATTGATGCCGAAACTCTCGGCAATTTCATCCTGTGCCTGCGCCATGGTCTTACCTTTTTCCACCAGCTTGGCAATCATGGTGGTCACTGGGCTAACGATGGTCGATCCTGGGGCGGCGGAAAGCGTTTGGCTGAACACCTTTCCGGTGGAAATGTCTTTGGTGATCACGGCACCAGTGCCGTCGGTCATCGGTGCGAGCACAATATTCTTGGTCGCGGTTCCGCCCAAGCCAGTCCAGTTGCCCTTGGCATCCGTGACCACGAAGTCTTCGCCTGTATCCCAGATCTTGTTGCCGTTTTCGTCGCGAAATACGCGTGCGTTGCTCAAGTAACCGTCAATGGCCACGCCGCTGACTTTGACGGCAGCGACGACAGTCGTGCCGCCAGTGGGTGTGGAACCACCGGTTGTGGCGGCTGCAGTGCTGCTGCTGCCACCGCCTCCGCCGCCACTTGCCGCCGCAGCAAGGGCCACCGCCCCTATTGCCACGGCGCCAATACCAATACCGCCTGCGGCTGCTGCGGTGCCCGCTCCTGCCCCGGCACCTGCTCCCGCA
Organism: Burkholderiales bacterium; assembly: GCA_046153355.1. GTDB lineage: Bacteria > Pseudomonadota > Gammaproteobacteria > Burkholderiales > SG8-39 > 2-02-FULL-62-17. The sequence goes on along the minus strand of JBJXEY010000101.1, from coordinate 8,883 downwards.
CCACCTGCGCTGCCGCCAGACGAACCGGCCGCACCGGCATCACTAGGCGCCGCCGCAAGCAGATCGTTCATGGTGCCTGTGTTGGCTTGAGCAACCTGGATGAGTTCAGGGAAAACTTCAAAACCAGTCATCTTTTCGGCAAGCTCAATCTCCGAGGACAAACCCGCGGACAAATCCAGAACCGGTAATCCGTTTTGCGTCTCCGGTGTGAGCGCGGCGATCACGTCGGCGCTAAAAGAGGACACACCCGGCAGTGAAACGAATGCCAGGGGCGCATCAAGATGTGAAACTGGATAGAAGTTCACCAGCTCGACCACTGTCGCCTGCGAGTCACTTTGCAGGATCAGCTTGCGACCGATGCGTTTGAGACGAATATCCTCGGGTGCCAAGCCGGTTAAGGAGTCCACCAGCTCGTAACGATGGCCAGCGCCAACTTTGATCAACGCATGTGCACCGAGTTTTCCAGTAGTGACTTTTCCATTGGGCGCGACAATTTTTAGTATCAGCATGATGAAACTCCTTAATTTTCGTGACTAAACTGAGTGAATCGAAAAACGCAACGAAATTGGGTGAAGCGAAAAACGTAAATAACTTTTATGGCGAATTGCTTTGATCGATCAGCCTAGTAAGTCTTGAGCGTTTTAACCCTACCTTAAGTACTATCTATAACACCAAGGTATCAGGCAAATCCATTACCCATAAGTATTAGGCCAACCGAAAATAATCTGAAATTCGGAAAAACGAGGTATTGCGCAAACAAACTTTACCGCGATAGTCATCCATCATAATCGTATGGCGGCACAAAAAATTGTGCGAAATTTCACATATTTGCATTTCAATGCATTCGTTACAAAAGGTTACTTCTCGCGAAACGCCTCTTGCACCCTTAACAGCGGCTTCATGAAATATTGCCAGATGGTGCGCTCACCGGTGATGATATCTACGGTGGCCTGCATGCCGGGTAGTACCTGCAAGGGTTTGCCGTCTTTGACCAAGGTAGAGGTATTGGTACGCACCAACACACGGTAAAACGGCTGGTCATTGGCGCGTTTGTCGTCGCGCAGCGTATCCGGGCTGATGAGTTCTACTTCGCCCTCCAGGGTGCCGTAAATCACGTAGTCATAGGCGGTGAGCTTGATAACGGCGCGCACACCGGGGCGCACAAAGGCGACATCCGCCGGACTGATTTTGGCCTCCACACGCAGGTTGCCCTCGGAGGGCACGATTTCCAAGATATCGGCCCCTGGAGAAATAACGCCGCCAACCGTATTTATACGTATATTTTTGATGGTTCCGCGCATGGGTGCCTTGAGAATGGTGCGCTCCATCGTATCTTTGCGCGCCCCGGTCACTTCTTCGACCTGGGCCAATTCGGATTGCACCTTGACTAACTCGGTACCGGCTTCGGCCTGATAACGGTTGGTGCGATCGGTAATTTGCAGTTGCGTTTCGTTCAATTGGCGGCGCAGGCGCAGCGCCTCGACCTCGGGCACCAAACCGCGCGCCACCATCGGTTCGGTAATCGCCAATTCGTCGGAAATCAACTTCATGCTTTGGGTGAGGCTCTCCACCGATTGCCGTAACGCGCGTTTGCGCGAATCGAAAGTCGACTGTTCGCTCTCAACCAGAGCTGTGTCGCGCAACACCTCTCGCGGGAACTGCGGTTCGCGGCCCAATGACTCGGCCTGCAAACGCGCGGCCGAAGCGCGCAGTGCCAGCCTGCGTTTATTCATCTCTAAAAAGGAAGATTCGGCGCGCGTCGGGTCGATCACCACCAGCGCTTCGCCCTGCTCGACCATCGCGCCTTCGCGCACCTTGAGTTCCGCGAGCAGCCCGCCTTCCAGCGATTGAATCAATTGCACGCGGCTCGAAGGTATTACTTCGCCAATACCTTTGGTGATTTGCTCGAGCGATGCATGGCGCGACCAGACGATCAGGCAGACGATCAACAATAGTCCGAGCAGCGACGCAAAGCTCCAGCCGATGGAGCGGTCATCGCGAATCGCGGCCAGATAGCCGCGGCCCAATTGCGCCGGTTTGGCCACATCGGGCGCAATCGCCGGGCGATCCGGGCGCGGTTGTCCAGACTGCGCTCCCTGAGGTTGCTGACCCTGGGGCTGTGGCCCCTGCGCTCCTTGGGCCTGCCCTCCTGGGGACGGCGGTCGATCAGACTGTTCGAACTCGGCCATCGTTCAATGCCTTTAAGACTTCCATTTTCGGTCCATCGGCGACAACCATGCCGTTGTCGATCACGATCAAACGATCCACCAGTGCAAGCAGCGAGGCCTTGTGCGTGACCACCACCAAGGTGGCATCGCCCAGATGATCGCGTAACCCCTGCAGCACGGAGGTTTCGCTCGCCTGATCCATCGACGAGGTGGGCTCGTCAAGCAAATACACCTTGGGGTGCGCGAGCAACACGCGCGTCAGCGCAATGGCCTGGCGCTGGCCCGCGGAGAGCGTATCGCCGCGCTCGCCAACCAGTTGTTCGAAGGCTTTCGGATGTGAGGCGGCGATGGCTTTCACGCCGGTCCATTCGGAGAAGCGCAGAATCTCCTCATCGGTGGCGGTGGGCGCGGACATTGCCAGATTCTCGCGCAGGCTGCCATGAAACAGCCGTCCGTCCTGCGGCAACAGCAAAGTGGTGGCGCGCACGTCGGCGGGTTCGATCTGTGAGGCATCCACACCATCGATCATCAGAGACCCCTTGGTCGGGCGATACAGCCCGGCGAGAATGCGCAGCAACGTCGATTTACCGCCGCCCATGCGGCCCACGATCGCCACGCGTTCGCCGCGGCGAATCGACAAGCTCGCTTCGCGCAGCACCGGCGGCGTATCTTGCCGATAGCTGAAAGTAACTGCCTTAACCTCAAGATCGCCGCGCCAATGCGTGCCGCTCAAATACTGGCGGCCCGCTTCGCGCTCCACCGGTATTTTCATCACGCGGTTCAAACTCGCCATCGCGGTGCGCACGTGCTGGAAGCGCATCGCCAGCGACGTGAGGTTAGTCAACGGCGCCAAGGCGCGCGACGTCAACTGCACTGCGGCAATGATGGCTCCAGAGGTAACTTCGCCCGAGGCCACCAGGTACACGCCCCATACCAACAGCACCACCGTACCCAGTTGTTGCACCAGCACTGTGGCATTCAAGGTGAGGCCCGACAGCGTGGAGCTTTTCAACGCAGTGCGCGAAATCACTTCGCTCGAAACATCATAGCGCGCGCGCATGCGCGGCTCGGCGCGCGCCGTCTTCAAGGTATCCAGACCTTCCAACGATTCGATCACCGTGCCATGCCGCACCGAGGATTCGCGCAAGCCTTCCTGCGCCAGTTTCGCCAAAGGCCATTGCAACAACAGCGCCAGAATCGTTACCACCACAAACGCCGCCAGGGGCACCAGAAACAGCGGCCCGGCGATGATCGCGGTGACGCCGATGAACAGAAACGCAAAAGGCAAATCGGCGATTGCCACCAGCGAGGCGGAGGTAACGAACGCGCGAACCTGTTCGAATTCTTTGAAGATGTTGGCGAACGCCCCCGACGACTGGGCGCGAAATTCCAGTCGCGAGCGCAGCGCGTGGTTGAATACTGAGTCGCCCAGCACCAAATCAATCTTTTTCCCGGCCGAATCGAGCACCCAGGTGCGCGCGGTGCGCGACAAAAACTCCAACACCATGGCCACCGCCACGCCGGCGGCGAGCGACCACAAGGTCACGTAAGCCTGATTGGGCAATACGCGGTCATACACGGTGAGCATGAAAATAATGCCCGAGAGCGTGAGGATATTGATAATTGCCGCGAGCGACATCGCCTCGTAGTAGTAGCGACGATAACGCCAGATCACTGGCCAGAACCAATTGGTCGCCGAAGGCGGTACCCACTCGTCGGCGCGCACATCGCGATTGCTCGCGTTGCGAATCACCAGCATTTCGCCGTTAAAGCGCGCTGCGAAACTTGACCGCGCCAGGCGCTCGGATTCCAGGTGTTCGCCCTTAGACAAGGTGGCAAAACGATCATCCAGCTTGGCAAGCACACTCGCGCCGCCATCGGCGAATAGCACCACCGCGGGCAGCAGATCCTCGGTAATTTCCTCCAGACGAATCTTCACCCAATCGGCTTCGAAATCCAGCGCGCGCAACGCCTCTTGCACCTCCAGATGCGGCTCGGCCGTGCCCGGTGTGAGTTGCGAGGCGATCACCTCGCGCGTTTTGGGCGAGCCAAGCAAACGCAGGCAGGCCAGCACCGCGCCAATGAAGTCGGCGCTAGGCGGCTGCGCGCCCGCTTTGCCGGGCAGTTGAATGACTTTGTCGCTATCCATGACTGATTATCGATCTATCCCTTGGGTTCTATCCGGGTTTCTATCCACGCGGATTTTCATCCACACGAGTTGCTATTCTCTGTTACGCAATTTTTCGGTCAATTTGCCCACGGCGTTGAGCCAACGCGCCCTGGAGATTTCCATGTCCAATTCTTCGGAGATCACTTGCCCGCGCGCGGCAAAACGCTCATTTTCATAGGTGAGTAGCTCGATCACCGAGCGGCGCCCAAGCTTGAATTGCTCGAACACCACATCGAATGCCTCGTCGGTCTCGGCGATCATGCTATTTAAGCTCACCACGCGGCTTTTTCGCTCTTCGATAGCGCTCCAATGGCGGTTGGCTTCGGCCTCGAGTTCATTCAACGTCGCGGTAAGGGTGGCCTCGGCCGAGCGCGCGCGCGCGCGCACCGACTGCTCGCGCGCGGCACCTGAGTTGCCATCGAACACATTGGCGCGAAGGTTGATAAATGCCGCGTTCTGCGCAAAGTAACGTGTGCCGCCACCAGGGGCGTTCAAATCCGCCTGAGAACTCAATTGCAGTTCCACGGAAGGAATCCACCACGCCGCGGCGGCCTCAGCATCGGCGAGGTTGCCATCGCGCCGCGCCATGGCGACCAGAATCGACGGATGCTGGCCGAATAGCGCCATGCCCATTTCGCTGGGCGCTTGCGCGGGCAGCAACGCCGCGAACGGCGGAGGCGCCACGCCAGGGGTGAGATTACACACACACACCTGCTGCATCTGCCGGATGGCATCGCGCGCGGCCACTGCGCGCGCATCGCGGCCGTTACGCACCTGCGCGATACGCGCCGACACCAAGCGCTTATCCGATAAACGGCCCTTATCAAACGACGCAATTTCGGTGACCAAGCGGTCGAATCGATCCAACGCGATCAATTGCTCATTGGCCAGGGTGAGCAAACGGTTTTGCCGATGCCACTCGATATAGGCCTCGGTAATGCGCGAGGTCAAATTCAAAATGATCTCGTCGCGTTGCGCGGTGGCGGCAAGTGTCTCCTGCTCGCGGCCCTTGATATTGTTGTCGGTGCGGCCACCGTCGTATAAAAGCTGCGAAGCCGATATGCCAGGGCGGAAACCGCTGCCGGCCGCGCCCGTGGTCGAAGACAAACTGCGGCCCGCTTGCCCAGTACCGGATATCTGCGGCAACAGGGCGCCTTTGGCGGCTTCGACCAATGATTCGCTCGCACCAATGGCTTCCGCTGCCGCTGCGGCGCGCGGGTGTTTGGTCACGATCACATCGACGAAATCGATCAGCGACACGCCTCCTGAGCCAAGGGCAGGCGAGGGCTTCAAGCCAAAACTGATTTCGGCGGCGAGCGCGCGAGTGAACGCGCAAGCGCACACCACGGCGATGATCGCGATTCGAAAAACCAATGGAGTTGAACTAAGCATCGAACCAGTAGAACTACCTTTAAACCCAACCTAATCAAACCGTAAGCCAAGTGCTCCGACGCCGCAAAAATACCTATGGCGGAAAGCTTGCAGGGGAAAAGGGGCGAACAGATATTAACGCTTCAACCACTATCGTGCCGTTGGTCGAACGAAAATTTCACCCATGGTTACACCATCCATTATGTAAATAGACCCGTATGCCATCACAGGAGCAACCGCGAAAAAACAAAACCAATGTGTCGCGTCAACCCTGCTTTGGCAAACAGGTCAGGCTGTATAAAAATTCCGTAGAAAGATTAATTTGTTTTGAAATCCTGCGCCCTATATTGGCAGTGTTCGATAAATTTAGAAGAATTAGTTTCACACTCAAGGCGAAATCAGCCAGGAGTTATTCACATCCCCCACCAGAATCGCGGTGAACGAAGCCGCGGTTGGCGCGGTGAGAGAGGCGAGGTTGAACTCGTCTTTATAAGTCACGGCCTGCCGAGTCATGGTCGCAAGACTGGGATTGTTTGTTGTATCGGTGGGCACGAACACCCACGAAGGTTGGATGGTGTTGATACCCACGGAGACTTTCAAAATCTCCAGCGCATCGGCGGCAGTCACCTTTGCATCTTTGTTGATGTCGGCCGCGATCAATTCGCGCCAACTACTTCCTTTCGCGGCATCCAGGCCCACTGAGAGCTTTAACGCATCCAACGCATCGGCCGCGGTAATGGGTTTTACACCGCCGATTACAAGGTCAGAGGTAACCCGGCCAAGCGACAATGCAATATTGCTATCGGGGAAAATGCCATTGAGTTGTCCGGTGCTTCCCATATCCGCCTGTGCGAAGACCAGCGAGCGGCCCGGGGCGTTGGCTGCACCGAGCGTGGCCAGGCTGAGATCGAGAATGCTATTGCCAGCGACGTTTGTGGGCAGCGTCAATGTCGCCTTGCCGATGAGTGAATCTGCGGCGATGCTGCTGGTCACGTGATTGGCGGCAAGCGTGTAGCCGCCGGCGGGATGGCCCTCGGTAATACTCCAGCCGTTGGTTGAATTGATGGCGCCGGTGAGTTGGAAGCCTTGGAGACTCGCGCCGCCCGCGTCTTTCAAGGTAAATGCGCTTTGGCGCTCGCTGCCGTTGCCGGTGGCGAATAGTTCCGCGGTAAGTGTTCGTGTGGTGTCGTTTGCCGTACTGTCGATGGAGATATTTTTGAAGGCATAAAGACTGCCACTGGGGGTATTGCTGATGAGTTCATAGGCGGTCACGCCGGGCAGGGCGTTGCCGCTACGCGTCACCACGCTTGCCGTGAAGGTGTTGCCGGTGACTACGCTCAAATCAAAATTGACACTGGCCGAGGCGTTACTTGAGTCGCTACCGGTTACCGTGATGGGGTGCAACCCAGTGGTGCTGGGTGTAACGCCGCTAATGAAGCCGCTGGTCGCGTTGATCGACAGTCCCAATGGCAAGCCGCTCGCGCTAAAGCTAAGCACATCGCCATCGAGGTCGGAGAACAACGCCCCGAGGTTGAGCGAGATGGGTTGATTGCGCGGCGCGCTTCGATTGCCAAACACTGTGACCACCGGCGCATCTTTAACATTGACCACCGGACTCGTGGCGGTGCTGGTGACGGCCTCAAGTGTCCCGTTGTCGTCGGCGTAGCTGGCGGTTACCGTGATCGCTTTACCGACCTGGGCCTGCGTGGTGGTGAAGGTGGCACCGTTGGCGCCGGCGATAGCAACCCCCGCAGCCTTCCACTGGTAACCGATCGCGTTGGCGCCGATGCCATCGACATCGGCCAGCGTATTGCTCGCGGTCAGCGTTTGTCCCTGTGTCGCGGTACCCGCAATGGTTACCACCCCGGTGGGCGCGGCGTTGATGCCAACGAATATTCTTTGATCCGTGAATTGCAGAAATTCAATGTCGTTCAACTGGTCGGTGCCTTCGGTGCTGACCACTGTGCCCACGCCGCCCACCACATTCACATTGGCCTCGGCGAAAGTCAACGCGAACGCGGCGGTGTCCTTGCCCGCCCCGCCATCGAGGGTGTCGTTGCCGGCGCCACCGGTAAGAACGTTGTTACCGCTGTTGCCCGAGAGGCTGTTGGCAGCAGCATTGCCAACACCGTTGATACTTGCACTCTCGATCAACGTCAGATTCTCTACCTCTGCCGGTAGCGTATAGGTGATCGATGCCTGCACCCGATCGGTACCTTCACCGGGCAATTCGCTGACTATGTCGCCGGCCGCATTGACGGTATAGAGGTCGTCGTTGGCGCCACCCTGCATGGTGTCGGCGCCCGCGCCACCATCGAGTTTGTCGTTGCCGGCATTGCCCGCCAGGGTGTTATCGCGCTCGTTGCCGACGATCACATTCTCCAGGGCATTGCCGCTGCCGGTTACCGCCGCCGAGCCAAGGGCCAGGGTGAGATTCTCCACGTAGGTGAGATTCTCCAACGCGAAACTGATGCTCGAGATCACCGTGTCGATAGCGCTGCCAAATTCGACATCGAGTTTCAGCCCGGAGCCTCCCGCAGGCACATTGTCGGTCTCCACCACCTGGTCGCCGGCGTTGTCCACGTAGTAAGTATCCGCGCCCTGTCCGCCGATCATGCGATCAGCACCGGCACCGCCGTTTAGCGTGTCGTTGCCCACGCCGGCATCCAGAATATCGTCGTTGGAAATGACGCCGATGCTGCCATCGGTTCCCGAGCCTGCGGCGCGCAAGTTCGATGCATAAAGTGCCGAGTCCCATGCCCCATCCCCGGTGTCGGCCACACCGATGCGTATGGTGTGCACGCCACCGACCCCCGCGCCCAGCGGCGCGATGATGCGCAAGGGAGTGGAAATGCCGTCGTATTCGATGGGCAGAAAGCCGGTGGTGTTATCGACGAAATTGCCCGCCGTAAAGTTCGCTTGAATGACGCTCAAGGGCTGCGAGGCATTGCCGTTGAACAACGCATAGTTGACGCCATCGACAAACACCGCGCCGATATCGACATAACTTGAATTCTTGAACTCAGGATATTCGTCGGAACCAAACAGCAAATCGAAGCTCACCCGCGTGGTGGCGGGATTGTTCAAGGCGAATTTGATTTCGATAATGGTCGCGTCATTGGTCGATCCGGCCGAGGCAAAGGCGGCCTTGGCGACCGCAGTGAGCGCGCCGTC
>JBJXEY010000091.1:0-5471 GCA_046153355.1 Burkholderiales bacterium | reverse complement strand
CCTTCCCCCGCCGGCGTGGGCGTCATTGCCGTCACCAAAATTAATTTAGCGTTGGGCCTGGGTTTGAGGCTATCCAGATAAGCGAGAGAAACCTTGGCTTTGTAGTGACCATAGGGCTCCAGGTGTTCATCGGAGATACCCAGTTTTTCTTGGGCGACTTTGGAGATGCGTTGCAGCTTGGCTGCCTGGGCTATTTCGATATCGGAAGGCATGATTTTTCCCTCATTGTAAATTTTGAATAATTCTTTAACTTTTGTTTATTAGGCACTAATTACCACGTGCTTTTTAAGAAATTTCGCATCCTAATAATTAAATACCATCTGGCGTATCAAACCGCCACCGTCTGGCGCCCGGCCTGCCCCCCGCCAAAACTGGAATGCAGAGGCACCACGCCACCGCGCGTGACACGCACTGCGCAATACTTGAACTCAGGGATCTTGCCAACCGGATCCAACACCGGATTGGTGAGTTTGTTGGCCGCCGCTTCGTAAAAACAAAATGGCACGAACACCGCGCCTGCGGGTGTGCCTTCGTCGGCGCGAGCGTAAAGCGATATCTCGCCGCGCCGCGATTTCACGGTTAATACGTCTCCCGCTTTGATTTTCAGCCGCGCCAACTCCAGCGGATGTAAGGAAGCCACCGGCTCGGGCTCCAGGGTATCCAGCACGCTGGCGCGTCGCGTGATTGCACCCGTGTGCCAGTGCTCCAATTGCCGCCCGGTAATCAATACCATGGGATAGTCTTTATCCGGTTGTTCATCAGCCGAAATTAAATCGGCCGGCACAAACTTGGCGCGCCCGGTCGCGGTGGGGAAATGGGTTTTGAACACCACTGACTCCCCCGGATCGCCCTCGTTCTCACAAGGATAGGTCACCGAGGAATCTCGTTCCAGTCGCTCCCAGGTAATGCCAGCAATCGAGTCCATGCACTGTCGCATTTCATTGAACACATCGCGCGGGTGCGAATAATTCCAATCCAGCCCCATCCTGCGCGCAATCTCCTGGATCAGCATCAAGTCTTCGCGTGCCTCGCCCGGGGCATCCAGGGCTTTACGCCCCAACTGCACCATGCGATCAGTATTGGTGACGGTGCCAACCTTTTCCGGCCAGGCGGTCGCGGGCAACACCACATCCGCCAGATAAGCAGTTTCGGTGAGGAAAATATCCTGCACCACCAGATGATCGAGCGAAGCAATTGCATCGCGCGCGTGATCCAAATCAGGGTCGGACATGGCCGGGTTTTCGCCCATGACATACATGCCACGTATCTCTTTTTTCTTCGCCGCGTGCATGATTTCAACCACCGTCAATCCAGCATCCGGGTCAAGCGGCTGGCCCCAGAGTTTCTCGAAGCGTTGTTTCGCCTCCGGATTCACCACGCGCTGGTAATCGGGATAAAACATCGGGACCAACCCTGAGTCGGAGGCGCCTTGCACATTGTTCTGCCCTCTCAAGGGATGCAGACCGCAGCCGGGCCGGCCGATTTGCCCGGTCATCAGTGCCAGAGCAATCAAACAGCGCGCGTTGTCGGTGCCGTGCACGTGCTGCGAAATCCCCATGCCCCACAAAATCATCGAGCCCTTGGAAGTGGCGTACAGCCTGGCCACTTCGCGCAGCGTTTGTGCAGGAATACCGCAAATCGGGGCCATCGCCTCGGGGCTGAATTTCTTCACGTTCTCGCGCAAAGCCTCGTAGCCCGAAGTGCGATCCGCTATAAACGCCTGGTTCACCAGGCCTTCTTCGACAATCACGTGCATTAACGCATTCAACATCGCCACATCGGTGTCAGCGTTGAATTGCAGCACGTAGCTTGCGTGGCGTGCAAGCTCAGTGCGGCGCGGGTCCGCCACAATCAGCTTGGTGCCTTTTTTCACCGCGTTTTTGATCCAGGTCGCGGCAACAGGATGATTCACCGTCGGATTGGCGCCGATCAGAAACACCACTTCCGCGTTAACTACATCGCTCACTTGATTGGATACCGCGCCCGAATTCACTCCTTCCATCAGCGCCGCCACCGATGAGGCATGACACAGCCTGGTGCAATGATCGACGTTGTTCGAGCCAAAGCCGGTGCGCACCAGTTTTTGAAATAGGTAGGCCTCTTCGTTTGTCCCCTTGGCCGAGCCGAAGCCGGCCAAGGCGCGCTTGCCATATTTGTCGCGAATGTCGCGCAGGCCTCCCGCCGCGAGGTCGAGCGCTTCTTCCCAGGTTGCTTCGCGAAACGCTTCTGCCCAACGGTCAGGATCAACGACAAAATCTTTGTGCTTGGGCACACCGGGTTTACGAATTAATGGCTTGGTCAGACGCTGGCGATGGTTGACGTAATCGAAACCGTAGCGGCCTTTCACGCACAGCCGTCCATGATTCGCCGGGCCATCGCGGCCTTGCACGAAAACAATCCGTTCTTGGTTGTTCTCTTTTTTAACGTGATAGGTAAGCTGACATCCCACGCCGCAATACGGGCATACCGAATCGACCTTGCGATCAGCTACCACCTGGCCTGCCACTTGCGCGGGCGCGCCCGCCACCGCATCAGCACTCGCGGGCACCTTGTGCGACAGCGCCCCGGTCGGGCAGGCCTGTACGCACTCCCCGCAGGCCACGCAACTGGAAGCGCCCATGTCATCGCCCAGGTCGAACACGATCTTCGACTCGCCGCCGCGAAACGCATAACCAATGACATCGTTCACCTGCTCTTCGCGGCAGGCGCGCACGCACCGCGTGCATTGAATGCAGGCATCCAGATTGACGGCAATCGCCGGGTGTGACACATCACAGGCCGGCTGACTTCGCGACTCAAACCTGGGCAAACCGATATTCAACTTTCCGGCCCAATGATCGAGTTCCGAATTCAATGTATGCGGAGCCTCGGGCATGTCCGATAACAACAACTCCAAGACCATTTTCTGCGACGCACAGGCACGCGGACTATCGGTGGTGACTTCCATACCCTGCGTCGGATGACGCCAACAAGCCGGCGCCAATACACGCTCGCCTTTTACCTCCACCACGCAGGCACGGCAGTTGCCATCGGGGCGCAGACCCTCCTTGTAGCAAAGATGCGGAATCTCCACGCCGTGACGCGTGGCCGTTTGCAAGATGGTTTCATCCGGGCGGCCGACCACCGATTTGCCATTCAACTGGAATTCGATGGGCAGCATTGCCGCTTCGTGTGTGCTGATTGCCGTCATGTCACCACCCTCATTTCAACGCCTGCACAGAGTTAACTGATTTCCTGGGGGAAAAACTTGATTACCGAAAGCAAGGGATTAGGCGCCGCCTGACCCAGGCCGCAGATCGAGGCATCGGCCATTGCTTGCGAGAGTTCGCGCAGCAGCGGTTGATCCCATTTGTCCTTTTTCATCAGATCCAACGCTTTAATCGTGCCAACACGACACGGCGTGCATTGACCGCAGGATTCTTCGGAGAAAAATTTCACCATGCTGCGTGCGGCCGTGGTCGCTTTATCCTGCTCGGAGAGCACGATCACCGCCGCCGAGCCGATAAAACAGCCATGCGCGTTCAACGTATCGAAATCCAGAGGAAGATTGTCCATCGATGAAGGCAAAATACCGCCCGATGCACCTCCCGGCAGATACGCATACAGACGATGGCCATCCAACATCCCGCCGCAATATTCGTCGATCAACTCGCGCACCGTGATGCCCGCCGGCGCCAGATGGACGCCGGGCTTTTTTACCCGTCCGCTGACGGAAAACGAGCGCAGCCCCTTGCGGCCATTACGCCCGTGGGAGGTAAACCATGCGGCGCCTTTTTCAATGATCTCCCGCACCCAATACACTGTTTCCATATTGTGTTCGAGGGTCGGATAGCCGAATAGCCCCACTTGCGCAACGAACGGCGGACGCAGCCGCGGCATGCCGCGTTTGCCCTCGATCGACTCGATCATCGCCGACTCTTCGCCGCAGATATAGGCACCGGCGCCACGACGTAGATGGATCGGCGGCAGCGCGCAGGGTTTGGCAGCGTGCAAGCGAGCCAGTTCGCGCTCCAGCACGGCGCGGCAACCGGCATATTCATCACGAAGGTAAATGTAGATTTCGCCCACGCCCGCGGCCCATGCCGCAACCAGCATGCCCTCCAGAAAACGATGCGGGTCGCGCTCCAAGTACCAGCGGTCCTTGAAAGTACCCACCTCGCCTTCGTCGATATTCACCGCCATCACGTGCGGCCCGGATTCAGCGGCGACGCTACGCCACTTGCGCCCCACTGGAAATCCAGCGCCGCCCAAGCCCCGCAGCGCCGAGTCTTCCATGATCTTGGTGATGTCTTCGCGGGTATGTTTGCCGGCTAAGCAATCTTCGATCAACTGATAACCGCCTGAACGCCGATACGCCGCAAAATCGATAACCTTAGGGACGGCGCACTCCAGTGTTTTGGCATACACGGCCTTCGCCACCGCTTCGACCGTCGCGCCCCCGATGGGGTTTCGCCCAACCACCGCAACTGGCGCCGTTTCGCAACGCCCCACGCAAGGTGCGGCAATGACCCGCACGTTTTTTCCCAGCGTCGTGCGCAAACGCTCAAGTAACGCGTACGAACCCGCCATTTCGCAGGAGAGCGAATCACACACCCGTACCGTGATCGCTGGCGGCGCCGCCTCGTTTTCCTTGACCACGTCGAAATGATGATAAAAAGTCGCCACCTCGTAGACTTCGGCGGTGGATAGGCGCAACTCCGCAGCCAACGCCACCAGGTGCCTGGCCGCAAGATGCCCGTATTTATCCTGAATGCGATGCAGATGCTCAATCAACAAATCACGCCGTCGTGGCGCATCGCCCAGCAACGCGCGTACCTCAGACAAGGCTAAGGGTTCGGTACTGCGACCCTTCATTCCTGATCTAACCTTGCGACGGCCATCACCGCGCTTTGAATTCGATGCACTGCTATCCGACATAAATTCGCCTTATTTCCCCATGCCAAGGTGCTCGCGCGCACCGATGCGTGATTCCACCTAGCTTACCGCGCACATACCGAGTAGGCAGTTTATGCGACTGGATCGGGCTTGGCTACAACTAGGTGGCCCACCTGCGGGTGTCCCACCCACAAGACCCTCGCCCAATAAATGCCCAGCAATGTTATAAATCCCCCATGTGCAGAGCCCTCGCCTATCTGGGACAACCCGTCACGTTGGATACACTTTTATTCCAGCCCGACTCCGCGTTGGTGCGGCAAAGCTACATGCCCAAGATGCTGCACATGTTGAATTTGGCGGGGTTTGGCCTACGCGCCTGGTCGCCGGATTCACATCGCCCCGAGCAACCGTTTGCCTATGCTTCACCTTCCCTGCCGATCTTCGACCGAAATTTAAAGAGTCTCGCGGAGAAAATTCAACCTAGTTGCGTGCTGGCGCATGTGCGTGGCGTGGCTTATGCAACCACCGTCGATGTGTCGCTGCAAAATGTGCACCCGGTTCAATTCGAGGGCGTGCGGCTTGCCATGGCGCATAAC
>JBJXEY010000090.1:0-7858 GCA_046153355.1 Burkholderiales bacterium | reverse complement strand
GCGCGAGAATCAACAGTAGCGGCGCGAGCAACGCCCAACCCAGACCAAGCGCCCACAACGCGGCATCGCGATCAAGAATCTGCAAAGCGCCCAGACGTTCTCCGCCCAGGTAGGAAAGCGGCGCGCCTATGGCGCCGAACAAGGCGGCCAGAAGCAGCCTTGACTTCATCCACGCGAGGCTTAGATTCAACGTGGTGGCGAACATCATCCATTGCGCCACCATCCACAATGGCGCACTGCCCGCGATCAACACACCGCCCTCAAAGCCGGTCCAGCCCGCCAGCGCCAGCGCGTTCTCGAACATCGCGCCGGCGATCCCGGCGGCGAGCGCCAACTTGAGCTCGGCTCGCACATCGTGTGCCCGCGCCAGATGCAGTAGCACCACCGCGAGCGACACGCCCGCGGCAAGCCAGGGCATACCATTGGCCGCGCTCAGGATGCAGGCAAACCAACCCGCCTGAAAGGCGACAATGTTGATGGCATTAGACATGAAGCGCGTTCAGCCTGCGTTTGGGATGCCAGCAACAACGAGGTTAGCTACTCGCGTATCGCGCTCGAACAGATAGTGGCTAACCCACCATTCCTGCCCGCCGTTATAGGCAAATAGCTCGGCGCAGGCCATGAAAAACAGACGCCAGCGTTGCAACCATTGGGCGGCGTTTTGTATTCCATACACACCTCCCAGCACCTCTAGGGCTTGATCACGGTGAGCATCGATATTGGCGAGCCATGCTTCGGCGGTTTTCGCATAGTGGCGGCCATCCCAACGCCAACGTTGCGCGAGGCGCAATGAGTCTTGAAAGCGCAGCGCCAAGTCGTCAGAAGGCATCATGCCGCCGGAGAAAAAATGCCGGCTCATCCAATCGCTTGCATCGCGCGCTTCGAACGCATAGGGCACCGATCGATGCACAAAAACATGCATGAAGAACTTGCCCTGCGGCTTCAACCAACCGGCCACCCTGGCGAATAATTCACGCCAGTTGCGCATGTGCTCGAACATCTCCACCGACACCACGCGGTCAAAACGCGCCGCAATATCGAAGCGGTTCATATCGCAGGTGAGCACGGTGAGGTTGTTTAATTTTCGCTGCGCCGCCTCGGCGACGATGTAATCGCGCTGCGAAGCCGAATTCGATACCGCAGTAATGTGCGCGCGAGGATAGTGCTCGGCCATCCACAAACTGAGCGATCCCCAGCCACAGCCCAATTCCAGGATCTCTTGGCCATCGGCGAGCTGCGCCCTCTGGCAGGTGATTTCAAGCGCGCTAGTTTCGGCTGCATCGAGGGTGTTGACGCCCTGCGGCCAAAAACAGGCGCTGTATTTGCGCTGCCGCCCCAAGGCCAGCGCATAAAACGCGGCGGGCACCTCGTAATGTTGTTCGTTGGCCTTGTCGGCCAACAGTGCGATAGGGGCGCAGGCCATGGATGCAATGAATTTTTCCGTGGCAGCGGAGCAAACTTCAGCGTCCGCCGCGCAAATTTCATCCAGCCGTTGGCGCAACAAGCGGCGGATACCGGCGCGTATCGCGCCATCGGGCACCAGGCCCTGTTCGGTCCAGTTAATGGCAAGTTGGGCCAGACTCACGCCAATGCCCCTGAAGTCGTCGCAAAAAGCGACTTGTCGCGGGAAATGAGCGCATACGCCGAATGGTTATGTATCGACTCAAAATTCTCCGCGCTCACCGTGTAGCCAGATACCCGCGGTTCCGCGTTCAAGCGTGCCGCCACATCGCGCACCAGGTCTTCGACGAATTTGGGGTTGTCATAGGCGCGTTCGGTGACGTATTTTTCGTCTGGACGTTTGAGCAGGCCGTAGACTTCGCAAGAGGCCTCCTCTTCGGCGATACGCACCAGTTCTTCGATGCCCATGTCACCGCACAACACCGCCGCAATAACGATGTGGGAGCGCTGGTTATGCGCGCCGTAGGCGGAGATCTCTTTCGAGCATGGGCAAAGGCTGGTCGCGGCGACACATACTTTTAGCTCAACTTGATAGCCGCTCCCCGGTTTAACCCCGGCACGCATGTTGACTTCGTAATCGAGCAGGCTTTTCACCCCTGAAACCGGCGCCGCTTTGCGCAAAAAACAGGGGAACGCGAACTCAATTTCGCCATATGTCGCGCCCAAGCGGGCGAGCATCCCGTCTAGGGTCTGCTTCATCGAGGCCAGATCGAGAATCAGATCCGCGCCTTCAAGCACCTCGACGAAACGCGACATATGCGTGCCTTTGACCTCGGCAGGTAAGGCCACAGTCATGGCGACACTGGCCACGGTGCTTTGCACTGCGCCATCGGCCATGCGCACGCGCACCGGATAGCGCAATCCTTTGACACCAACCTGATCAATAGGCAGATTGCGCAGATCCGCGCGAGATTGGATATCCGGAAGAAAGTGCGCGTCGGGGGCGTTCATACTGGGTCCGTTTCTATTGATAGATAAAGCGATGTCAGTGCGAAAATGCGAACTTCTTAAATTTGTCCTAGGCAAAAATGCCGTTAATCGATATAATACGACAATATTAGCTAAATATTAACAATTTGTCTAGGACAAAATGACAGCCTTGGAAGCTTCTGATTATTCAGCGAATATCAGCACGGTTGAGCGCGAAACCGGCTTGTCCAAGGACACGCTGCGCGTTTGGGAGCGCCGTTACGGCTTTCCGCAGCCGGTTCGGGACAGCAATGGCGAGCGTCTCTACCCGGCCGAGCAAGTTGCGAAGCTGCGCCTTATCCGGCGCCTCATGGATAGGGGTATGCGGCCAGGCAAAGTGGTCGCCGCGCCACGCGCGGAGTTGGAAGCGCAACTGGGCGAAATCCATGGCGATAGCGCGCAAGCGCAATCCCTTTCGCCCCTGGAGAGCGAAGTACTAGGGCTTATCAAAGCGCATCGCGCCAGCGAACTGCGCGAATGCCTGGGAATGCTGCTCTCACGATTAGGTTTGAAGCAGTTTGTCAACGAGGTGATCGCCTCGCTCAATATCGCCGTCGGCGCCGAATGGGCGCAAGGGCGCTTGGCGATATTCGAAGAACATTTGTATACCGAACAGGTGCAGCACCTGTTGCGCCATGCCATTGGCTCGATGCCGCAGGCCTCGCAACCGCCGCGAGTATTGCTCACCACGCTGCCCGGCGAAGAACATCAACTGGGCTTATTGATGGCGCAGGCGTGTATCGCGGTAGAGGGTGCGCAATGTATTTCGCTTGGGGTACAAACCCCAGGGCGAGAAATAGCCAATGCCGCGCGTGCACATGGCGCCGACGTGGTTGGCATATCGTTTAGCACCGCGATTCAACTCAATATTGCGTTGGCAAACGTAGCCGAGCTGCGCCGGCAGTTGGATCCGAGAATCCAGCTTTGGGCAGGCGGAAGTATCTGGCAACGCAGCAAGCGATCAATTGAAGGGGTGAGAATGCTGGCGGCGCTGTCGGATATTCCGCTGGCGTTGGGGGAATGGCGGGCGAGGTAAATTCAACGGCGCACGTACCAATCTGATCACACGCAACGCCTACTCAGGCTTGATATTGGCCGCGCGCGCGAGTTTGGCGTAGACATCCATCGACCGCTCGATCTGATCGGCGAATTGCGCCGGTGTATTGGCGGTAACGATGGTACCGGCCCCCGCCAATCGATCACGAATCTCAGGCAGGTTCATGGTCTCGGCAATGTAGGCATGAAATCGATTGGCGATCGCCGGCGGCAATTTGGGCGGGCCATATACCGCGATCCAGGAACCAAACGAGGTAAACGCCGGCAAGGTTTCCGTGACGGTAGCCACCTGCGGCAGGCCTTGGAAGCGGCGGTTATACATAATGCCAATAATTTTTACCGCGCCTTTTTGCACATGCTCCATCACCGTGGTGATTGGCAATATCAGCATGGGAATGTGATTGCCCACCAGATCGGTGGCCGCCGGGCCACCGCCTTTGTAGGGCACATGCGTGGCGCTGATTCCCGCCAGCGAAGCGATGTATTCCATCGACAAATGCGCTTCGCCGCCAATGGCGGTGGTGCCATAGGAAATCTTGCCCGGATTGCGTTTGCCGTATTCGATCAACTCGGCCACATTGTTGGGTGGAAACGCCGCGTTGGCGGCGAGAGCCAGAATAATGGTGGTGGCCGCAGTGACCGGCGTGAAGTCTTTTACCGGGTCGTAGGGCAATGATTTCGAAATGAACTTGGCCAGCAAATGCGCCGGACCAACGGTGATAAGAAAGGTATGCCCATCGGGTGGCGATGTCGCCACGTTTTGCGCGCCGATCTGCCCCCCGGCGCCAGCGCGATGCTCGACGATGGCTTGTTGACCGAGCGCCTCTTTCATGCGCGGCGAGATGGTGCGCGCCACCAGATCCGCAGCGCCGCCGGGCGGGTAGGCCGATACCAGGCGGATGGGTTTATCGGGCCAGGATTGCGCTAGGCAACCCGTTGCGACAAAAAATAACCCCGCAAGCGCGGACATTGGATGCTTTGATTTCACGATTCCCCCAATCTAGGTTGGTTACTGCCGGCACGGCAAACTATGCAAAAGTTAAACTTTTAATAGCCTTTGCGCTTATTTAACCTAAGTAACCAGCCTATTTCCATTTAAGATTTGAATAATATCAATGCGTGGCGGTCATTTCGTTTTCCCAGCGTTCGCTGGTCTCGAAAACAATTTTGCCGGGAATTTTGGAAGGAAAGCCACCGCGCACCGCACCCGGCTTTTGATCTTTGTAGATTCTCCCAAGCAAGGGCGACAAGGGCCGGCTGTTGGGCACCGCGATCCACATGCGAAGCAGGTGTCGCATGCGCTCCTCCTCGGGGTAATCCTCGAAGGCGGTGCGCGCGTGCATGGCGATGTGGTTATTAACCAGTTGAAAATCGCCGGGCTGAAAATCGGTGGCGAAATTGAATTCCGCATCGGCGGCGATCTTGTCGTAGTAATCCAGGGCTTCGATTTGTTTGGGCGTGATGCGCGGCGCGTCGGCGAAGGTCTGGCCGTTTTTGATGTGGCCGCGCACATAACGACAGGAAAAGTAGCCATCCTGCATGGTGAAGAGCGGTTGTAGATACCACATGCTCTCGCCGGGCCGCTCCTGGCCCTGCATGCTCCAAGCGTACGGGTGGTACAACTCATGCAACAAATCGGGGCGCGTACGCAGGATTTCGTTATGCACGGCGATGGAACTTGCCACCAGTGAGCGCCCGCCGCTTTTCGCGGCGCGAAGAACAAACAACCCGGTCACATCGGCGGTGTCGCAATGAAAGGTCAACTTGCCCGCGGTTTTGTAGCCGCGAAAACGCGGACTACCCTCCGGCATCTTGATATCGCGCACATCGCCCAAGTAATCGCCCTCGTCGCTTTGCGAGACCGCCGTGCCAATGTACTTCCCTAGACCCCAATACACCACGCGCGCGTCGTCCTTGGAATAACGCTCCACCGGAAAGCCGCGCATGAGGAAGAAGCCTGGGCCTTTCTCCAACGCGTCAAGCGCTCGCTCGGCAATTTTGGCAAAGCGCGGCAGAGGGAAATCTGCTTTTTGCATGGCCTCAAGCGGCAGATTGCGTGCCTTCCAGGCTTTTTGCGCGGCATCGATTTCGGCGATGTCTTCATTGGACAATTGCAGAAACCATTCGGTGGGCCGCTTGACGATAGCGGCGCTCTTCCAATTGGCGGGGGTTTCGATGGGTTTAGTGGGGACGACGATTTGCGACATGATTGGGCTTCTCCTCATTACTTAAATATCAAAACGGCATGGGCACGCCGAGTTTCTTCTCCAGCGCCCGCTCATAGATCAGCGCGCCGGCGGCGGCATCTTCCAGCGCGATGCCCTGCGATTCGAATAGCGTGATCTCATCGTCTGAGCGCCGGCCCGGCATCAAACCCGCGACAATCGGCGCCAGGTCATAGACTTTTTCCCACACCAGCGAACCGCGATCCACCGGCCAGCACAAATCGCCACACTCGATCTTGGCGCCATCGATGTCGTCGGTGGCGATCATGCCGCAGCGTGTCACCGTGAGTTCGTCGATTTCGCGATTGGTGCGTGTGTTGCCGCCAGCGGCATTGATATGCGTGCCCGGCTCCACCCATTTGCCATCGAAAAGTGGCTGCGCGGTATTGGTGATGGTGACGATGATGTCGCGCCCTTTCACCGCTTGTTCAGGGGTTTCCACCGGCGTGACTTCCTGGCCGATCAACTTACTCATCTTCTCGGCGAAGGCTTTGCGCTTGGCGGCATCGCGCCCATAGACATGAATCGAGGTCAGTTTCCTCACCTGGGCGATTGCCTGAATCTGCGTTTCTGCCTGATGACCGGTGCCAAAACAGCCCAGACGAGATGCATCGGCCCGCGCCATATATTTGGTGGCCACACCCGAGGCGGCGCCGGTGCGAATCTGCCCCAGGTTGCCCGAACGAATGAAAGCGACGATACCCTCGCCGCCTTTGTAGAGCACCACGTCCTGGCCCTTACCCGCGCCGTAGGCCTTGAAGGCCAAATAACCCTTTCGATCCATGGCGCCAAACATCATCATGAAGCGGCGGCCCTGAAATGGCACGCGGCGGCGCGGTTGGTTGGAGGCGTGACCCGCAGCCTTCTCGCGAAACATATCTTCCAGCGCCGCGATGCAGGAGGGCATGTCCAACAACCCGGCTACGCTTTTGTCATCAAGAAATATCGCCACTCGAATCTCCGGTTAAATACAACAAATGTTTGCCGCGCCCTCTAGCGCGCGGCACCTTTGGCGCGCAGTGCCACGCCGCTTAACTTCCGCAATTCATCCAGGCTCAAACCGGGCACCAGGTCGTAGGCCTCAAGGCCTTGGCGAGTGACATCGATCACCGCCAGATCGGTATAGATGCGTTTCACCACAGCGGCTCCGGTCAGGGGGTAACTGCAATGCTCGACGATTTTCGATTCACCCTTGCGCGTTTGGTGCTCCATCATCACCCAGATGTTCTTCGCGCCCACCGCCAGATCCATGGCGCCACCCACCGCGGGAATGGCATCGGGTTCACCCGTGCTCCAATTGGCCAGATCGCCATTGAGCGCGACTTGAAACGCGCCCAGCACGCAAATATCGATATGCCCGCCGCGAATCATGGCGAAAGAATCGGCATGGTGGAAAAACGCGCCGCCTTTGAGCAAGGTGACCGGCTGTTTGCCGGCGTTCATCAGATCGGGATCGATTTCGTCCTTGGCAGGCGCCGGGCCCATGCCCAACACGCCGTTTTCGCTGTGCAGAAATATCTCACGATCCGGCGGAAGGTGATCCGCCACCATGGTCGGCAAACCGATGCCCAGATTGACGTAGGCGCCATCGAACATATCTTGCGCCACACGGCGCGCAAGTTCGGCGCGGGTGCGTTTTGTGATACTCATACGCGGCTCGCTCCCGCTCCTGCCGCGGCGCCGACGCCCGCATCGCCGGCGGGCGTGCCGCGCGTGCCGCTCACCGCATTAGGTACCCGCACTACGCGCGAAACGAAAATCCCCGGCGTGACGATGGCCTCAGGATCGAGTTCGCCCAAGGCGACGATACGGTTCACCTGAACGATAGTGTTGCGTGCCGCCTGTGCCATGACCGGGCCGAAGTTGCGCGCGGTTTTTCGATACACCAAGTTTCCCCAGCGGTCGGCGGCTTCGGCTTTGATCAAAGCGAAATCCGCGTGCAGCGGATATTCGAGCAGGTAATCACGGCCATTGATGTGCCGCGCCTCCTTGCCCTTGGCGAGTTCCGTGCCAAACGCAGTGGGCGTGTAAAAGGCGCCGATGCCAGCGCCCGCCGCGCGCAGACGTTCGACCAAGGTGCCCTGGGGCACCAGTTCGAGCTCCAGTTTACCGGCGCGATACAGATTGTCGAACACCTGTGAATCGGC
>JBJXEY010000086.1:0-16680 GCA_046153355.1 Burkholderiales bacterium | reverse complement strand
AGCGGCTCGCCAATGTGGGAGGCGGTGAAGTACTCGCCCGGTTCGCGGATCCATGCCTCGCGCCCGACGCACAGCCATTCGCGCAGAAAAATGGCCTCCTTCTCGAATTCGAAAAAAGCCGGATCGGTATAACAGGCCGGACGCAGCGTCTGCGACTGATTGACATCGAGAATGGAACTTTGCATTTCTTCGAAAAATGCATCGGAGAAATCAACGTGCTGCATCAATGACTCCAGGTTCGGAGAAGAATTTTATCGGCGGACACCTAAAACTCACTCCCCTTTGATCCCCAGCGTCTTGATCACTTTGCCCCAACGATTGCGCTCGGCAATCCACAGCGCACGAAACTCCTCCGGCGTGCCGGTCACCACATCGACACCTGCGACCTTGAGGCGCGCAACCATCCCCGCGTCCCTAGAGGCTTGCGCCACGGCGCGATTCAGGTAATCGATGACTGCCCTGGGCGTTCCGGCCGGGGCGGCGAGGCCATACCACACGTCCAGGTCGATGCCTGGGTAGCCCGCCTCGGCCATGGTCGGAACATCCGGCAATCCGTTCCAGCGCTGTTTCGCCGCGATCACCAGGAACCGCACCTTGCCATCCTTGACGTATTCGTTGGCCGAGCCAAAGGTGGCAAAACCGATATCCACACGATTGGCGACCACATCCACCAGCATCGGCGCGGCCCCCTTGTAAGGCACGTGCACCAGTTTCGCCTTGGCGGCCGCGGCCCACATCTCGCCGATGATGTGCGTGCCCGAGCCGATGCCCTGCGATCCGTAAGTCACGCCGGCAGGATTGTTTCGCGCCACTGTTATGACATCGGCAACATTTTTAAACTGACTGCCCGTCGCCACGGTGAGAATATTGGCGAACGAGTTGGTCTGCGACACCGGATCGAAATCCCTTACCGGATCGTAGGGAATCGGCTGCAAAGCTTCGAGCACTGCGTGTGTGCCAACGAACGCCTGAAACAGCGTGTGCCCGTCGGGCCGCGAGTCTTTGACAAAATTGGCGCCAACGATGCCGCCGGCGCCGGGTTTGTTGTCAACCACCACTCGTTGACCGATATTTTTGCCCATGACCTCGGCCAAAAGTCGCGCCGCCAGGTCGAAGCTCGCGCCCGGTGGATAAGGAACCACGATGGAAATGGCTTTGTTGGGGAAATCCTGTGCATGAATCCCCGGTGCGCATACCAATAAGGTCGCCGCAGCGAGGGTAAAGCGAATTAGGGGATTGCGTTGCATGATGACCTCTCGATCTAGCGATGTTGGGATGCTCGATGAATACTACCAGAGCATCGGTTATTACTCGTTTAACGGGGCTTGAGGCAGTTCGCGCTCCAAATCGCTCCAAATCATCGGGCCGCGAATAGATTTTTCTTCACGATGGCGTGAACACCCCAGTTGCCGTCGACGACCTGCGTGACCCCGAAATCGACACCCACCGACATCAACGAAACGGTTTCGTCTTCGCTGAGCCCCTGAGTGGTCATGAGAAACGCTCGCGTTTTGCGAAACGCGTCGCGCATCGCGAGGTCAATTGAGCTTTTTCCGAAGATATCGTTCTGCGCGTTGGCGCCCAGATTGGCCAGGTAGTTGGGATAGCTGAAACCATGCAGCAACCATTCATCCTGGGTTTCCAATAGCGGATAGCCAAGCCCTTCGAACGCTGTGCCCCGGGCATTCGCCTTCTTGTGCAAGATGAACTGAAACGTGCCCGTGAGCGAACATTCGATCGCCGTGCCGCACAATTCAGAGTCGCCCTGCGATGCATGCGAATCCCCCACTGAAAACAAGGCCCCCTCCACCGCAACGGGAAGATATAACGTAGCGCCTTTGCCCATGCGCCAATTATCAATATTGCCGCCGGTGTAGCTGGGCGGAATGGTATTGACGAAGTCGGCTTCAGCGGGGGCTAGGCCAATCACGCCAAAGTGCGGTCGAATCGGAACACGCACGTTCTTTAAAACGCCGTGGTTTTCACGCACCTTGCGATGATCCACCGGCACGCCGGGATAATCGATGATCGGATGCACCACACCAAACGGATCGGTTTGTGGCGCCCAGCGATAGTTATAGACCGCCTGCGCCCAATTGCGCTGACCCTTGGCATCGATTTCATAGATGGTGATGACCTCGCGCTTTTTGGGTTCTTCGATCAAATCGCCATAGTGAAAACCCCACCACGCGGCGGCGTTGCTGCCGAAGGTTTTGCCGCGATGCGCCGGATTGGCGCAGGGCCGCGGACGCACATCGACAATGCGCACCTCGAGGATGTCGCCTGGCTGCGCGCCGCGCACCGCCACCGGCCCGGTGCAAATATGCACGCCCAGGCCGCCGCCCGCGCCCAGCTTGTGATCCATCGGCCCGGCGCCGCGCCGATCGACGTTTTTCTTTTTCTTGTCCCAGTGAAATACGCTCTCGGCGCCGGGGTCGCCCTTGATCATCCTCTCGAAATCGTCGTAGGCATGGTGAGTCAGGGTCTCGATAGTGGCGAAATCGCCGGATTCCACTTCGATCAAAGGTTTCAGCGACTTACTGAAATATCCCCAGTGCACGCTCTGCTCCGACACGGCGATAGTGTGGTGGCTGGCTTTCGCGCGTCTGCCGATGTTGGGTTGTTTGAGCCTGGGCATACGAATTCTCCTTTCAAGAGGTGCGTGACGATTGCCAATTTTTTATCTTCGGGCCGGGCGGAGCAGGCTTGTCATTGACACCTTGCGCCGACAGCCACTACTGTAGCGCGCTTAGCGCCCATCGCGCGCGCAATTCGCGGAGAGAAAATTAATGCCAATGATGAAAGCAGTGCAGTTACATCGCTTCGGCGCGGAGGACGTTCTTCAATATGACGAGGTCGCCATTCCGCCGCCTGGCCCCAGGGAAATACTTATCAAAGTGCAGGCGGCGGCGATCAACCATCGTGACCTTTTCATCCGCCAGAATGGAAACATACACATCGGGCCGGCCGATTTGCCATTGATACTGGGCAGCGAAGTGACCGGTACCGTCGCCGAAATGGGGTCCAATATCAGTGAATTTTCATTGGGCCAGCGCGTCGTCGCATTGCCCGCGGTGCAAACACGAGCGGCCGGCACGCCCGGCGGCAAGGAGTACACCGGCTGCTACGCGCAATATGTTTTGGCGCGTCCGCAGGACACTCGACCTTTACCCGATGACATCGATGCGGTCACTGGCGTGGCGGGCGCCTGGGCGTCTCTCACCGCATGGTATGCGTTGCGTGCCGGACAAATCAAAAGTGGCGATCTGGTGTTGGTGCACTCCGGCGGCAGCGGCGTCGGTGTTGCCGCGATTCAGTTCGCTAAACATCTGGGCGCCCGAGTCATCACCACCACTGGCTCCGCGGAAAAATGCGCGCGTGCGCTTTCGCTGGGTGCCGAAGCCGCCTTTAACTACGAGAAGCAGGATTTCGAGACCGAAGTCATGCGGCTCACCGCGGGGCGCGGGGTCGATCTCCTCATTGAGACCATGGGAGGCGAGGTCTACGGTAAAAGTTTGAAGGTACTCGCAACGAATGGGAGGATGATTGCATTGGGCAGTTTGACCGGCGGCGCCCCGGCACTGCTGGCGGCCGCGCCGCCTGGCCGATCGGTGAAGCGTTTCTCGATCACCGCGACGCTGATGGAAGATCCGCACGCCGTGGAACAACTGGACCAATTTTTTGATCTCATGCGGCAAGGAAAACTCAAGGTGATCGTCGATCGCACTTTTCCACTCTCCGAAGCCGGTGAGGCGCATCGCTACATTGCCGAACGGCGTAACTTTGGAAAAGTGGTGCTCACCACGTAAACAATACCTTTAGCGAAGTGCAGCCTGCATGCGCGCCGGCCACCAATCAGGTCGGCATATCCTGGAGGAACATGTCGCGCGGCAGTTCGGTGCCTAACCCCAGGCGCTTCGCACCCTCGTAGATCGCCCCTGCCACCGAGGCGAACTGCAGACCCTGAAAACCCGAACTCGGCCCCGCCTCGCCTTCCAGCACACCGTTCGAATTGGTGGCGATGGTGGTGATGAGGTCGCGCCGTTCGCGTCGATAAGGTTCGCCGGTTTTCCAATCGATGCAGTCAACATATCTGGCCTTCGGATAACGCTCAGGCGTTTTTGCATACACCGGAATCATTTCCCGCTCACGGGCCTGTCCGCCCACATACGCCATGGCGCTGCCGCGGATGCCGCCGTAGTCGCCATCGGTAAAACCGGAAAGCGACAGGGGTGTGGGCCTCGCCAGCAGGCCAACCACATCGATACGCGAAAATCCCTGGTTGGAAAGTTCCGTGGTCAGCACATTGGTCAGGTGGGCGCCAGGACGAATCCATTCGGATTCGATCACCGGCACCTGCGAGTTGGTGCAAAGCGACAGCACATCGGCATCCTGGGCTGCTTGCTTGGGCGAGTCGCATGCAACCACCTCACACCCGAGACGCGCCGACATTTCGGTGCAATAAACCTCTAATCTGGTGCGATCCGGACTGTATGCCTGCACGCGCTCGATGGGTCGCACGGCCTTTATGCCAAGCGCGAACGAACGCGCCATGCCGCCCGATCCGATCACGCCGAGAATTCTCGCCTCTGGATTCGCCAGGTACCTGACGCCCAACGCCGCGGTCGCGGCCACGCGTACATGTTGCACATAGCCATCGTTCATGATGGAAAGAAATTCGGCATTGTCGGTGCTGTATAAAAGCACCAGACCGCCATACAGTCCGGGTTTGAACGAATACGAAATGCGCCGTTGCTTGCCGTTTACCTGTGGCCAGGAAACTATATCCGGCTTGATGCGCAAGGCGTAATAGCCCGGCGCGCGCGCGCCGCCCTCCATGGTACTGAAGCAAAAGAACTCATCGGCGCGCGCCGTCGGTAGAAAATTATCGATGCGCGGACGTCGTATCGCGTCACCCATGGCGTATTGCCGCAAAATTGCCGCCATGGCATCGATGGCGATGGGATAATCGATCGAACGCTCCTGATCCGGGTTGCTCAAATAAAGCGGCATGTATTGCGCCCCTGTAGTTGGATTGGGCGGTTTCAACCTGCCGCCAATGCTTGGCATCTTGTCAATTCGGCGCTCGCCATGCAATACTTTTTCTGTCGGCTACCGTCGCGAAGGAGAAGTTCCGTGTTCAATCTGGTTCGCGTGCTGCTGGCAATGGCCTTGGCTTCGTTTTGCGCCGTGCTGCAAGCACAAGATTACCCGACCAAGGCAGTACGCCTAGTGGTTACCGTGGCGCCAGGAGGCGGGTTAGACGCACTGTGCCGCGCCACGGCGCAGCGCCTTTCCGAAAACTGGGGACAGCCGGTGCTGGTTGAGAACCGAGCCGGTGGACAGAGCATTATTGGCTATGAATTCGTCGCCCGTGCCGCGCCCGATGGCTATACGCTTTTGTGTTCGGGCCCCTCGCAGGTGACCAACTCCATTCTGAGCAGCAATCTCTCCTACGATCCGTCCAAGGACTTCGCCCCCGTCACCGGACTGGTCGCCACCATTCTGGCGTTGGTTGTCAACCCGTCGTTGCCGGCAAAAAGCATCGGCGAATTGATCGAGCTTGCCAAAAGCAAACCCGGACAGTTGAACTACGGTTCATTTGGCATTGGCACCTCCGGGCACCTGATTACGGAAATGTTTGCTTCGATGGGGGGAGTAAAACTTAATCACATTCCCTATAAAGGCGGCGCGCCCGCCCTTGCGGATGTGGTCGCGGGCCATTCGCAAATGTTGTTCGGCGCGATAGGTCTGGTGTTACCGCTTTGGAAGGCAGGCAAAGTGAGAATGCTTGCCGTAACCAGCGCGAAACGCCTGGTTCAATATCCCGATGTGCCGACAGTGGCCGAAGCCGGGCTCCTCGGCTTCGAGGGTAGCGGCTGGTTTGGATTGAATGCCCCTCGCGCGACGCCGCGACCGGTTATCAACAAGGTCAATGCCGAGGTGCAGAAAATTTATGGCGATGCCGCGTTCCGTGCAAGGAATCTAGATCCGCAAGGATACGAATCTATCGTCAATTCCCCGGAATGGTTTGCGGACTACTTGAAATCAGACGCGCTCAAATGGGAAAAAGTAGTGCGCGACGCAAAGATAAAAATCGATTAAGGGAACCCGACGCAACTGTGCTTCACGCTCCGGGCATCGAGCCGAGAAGAGGGATCAGCGAAAATGTAAGCTTGAATAAATCGAATCGCCGCGTTAGCATGATTTATTAGCGCTCGCATTTGCCTCAGGAAACGACCTATTCCAACCAGTCTGGCGCAACTGAGTCGCGTGATACCTCCTCGCAGCATTTGAAGCCCGATTTGCTCAAGGATTCGATAAAGGAAAAGCAATGCGTCAATCTATTTTGACCGATGAATTTCTCAAAAGCCTCGATAGTTCGACACTTCCCGTAGAGGAGGCCAACATGCTGCCGCCGGCGTGTTATTCCGACCCCGAATTCTGGGAATTCGAAAAGGAGGCGATTTTCAGTCACGAGTGGCTGTGCGTCGGCCGCGAGGCCTGGGCCAAAAATCCGGGCGATTATTTCACCACCTCGCATATCGGTGAGCCGGTCATCATCGTTCGTAACCGCGATGGCGTGCTCAAGGCGATGTCCGCGGTATGCCAGCACCGTTCCATGCTGGTGGCCGAGGGGCGCGGCAATACCCGCAGTTTCATGTGCGCCTATCACCATTGGACCTATTCTCTGGATGGAGAATTGGTCAGCGCGCCAGCAATGGAGCAAACCAAGGGGTTCGACGCCAAGGAAATCCGTTTGCCGGAAATCAAACTCGAGACCTGGCTCGGATTTGTGTTCATCAATTTCGATTGGAATACGCCGCCGCTGTCGCCACGCCTCACCGCGCTTGCCAAGGTGCTGGAGAATTACGACATCGCCCATTGCGATGAACCACCCCAGGGCGACCCGCTGACCAAGTGTCCCTGGAACTGGAAAGTCCAACTCGAAAATAGCAACGATGGTTATCACGCCAATCGTCTACACCATGGACCTGTACATGATCTGTGCCCGAGTTCGATGGCAAGCTTTCCCGATCTGCCGGCGGACACTGCGGGCTATTTTCGCTACAACGGCACCGTCGACATCGACGTCGGCTTCAATCCCACGCGCAAAGCGATTCTGCCGCGCTTTCCCCGCTTGACGGTCGAAGAGCGCAATCGCTTTCTTTTTCTGAATATTCCGCCGACCTTCCAAATGTTCGCCCGAACCGACTGGGCTACCTTCACTATTTTTCATGCCAACGGCCCGGATGAAGTATTTTTCTCCCGCAGCTGGATGGTGGCGCCGGGCGCGAGCCGCGAGCCGCTATTCAACGAGCGCTTGAAAATGTATGTGGACACCTCTGCCACAATCGGCGCGCAAGACCGCCATGTGGATGCGCTGGTGCAGGTCGGCCTGAAATCAAGGTACTCCAATCGCGGCCGCTATTCCTATCAAGAGCGCGCGCAGCAAGACCTCAACAAATGGCTGGTATCGCGCTATCACGCGACCTGGAACAAATTGCGCAAGTAGAAAATAGCGGCATAACCCGCGAGTAAAGAGGTCATCTGCACCCAACTGGAGAATAACAATGCTGAAGTTCATTTCGATGGTTTTTGGCACGGCAGCCGCGTTACTGTCTGGATTGTCCAGCGCGCCCGCCTTCGCGCAGGCAGGTAAGCCGCTCACCGACATCACGGTGGCGGCGGACTTCATCATCCTTGGCCGGCATGCGCCCTGGTATGTGGCGCAATCGAAGGGCTATTACCGCGAAGAAGGCATCAACACCAAGGTGATCGCCAGTCGTGGAACCGGACAGGTGCTGCAATTACTCGAAGGCAATCTGGCGCAGGTCGGCCTGCCCGACATCCCCGGCCTGGTGCTTGGACGCGCCAAAGGCTCCAAGGTCAAAGTCGTGTCGGTTCTATATCAAAAATCACCCATTTCCGTGTTCAGCTTGAGCCCCGGCGCCAATGTGAGCAAGCCCGAAGATCTAGTAGGCCTCGAAATCGGTACGGGCCCCGAGACCTTCATGCTCGAGGTAATCCAGGGCTTCATGAAACAAAAAGGGTTGGATCCGAAAACCCTGAAGTCCAACAACATAGCGCCCGCCGCGCGCATTCCGATGTTGGTCACGCGCAAGGTACCGGCGATCCATTTGTTTAACCTGAGTGAGCCTGGCATTCGCAATGTCGTCAAGGACGGAAAGGTGAATATGTTCATGTTGGCCGATCATGGCCTTGAACTGTATTCACTAGGTATCGGCGTCACCGACGACTATTTGCAAAAGAACCCTGAATTGGTTCGCGGTTTCGTGCGCGCATCGTTTCGTGGCTGGCAAGATGCATTGCGAAATCCGGAAGAGGCGGCCGAAATTCAGAACAAGGCAGTGCCCACGCTGGAAAAAGGTCTGATCGTCGAAGAGTTGAAGATATTGCGCGACTTGGTAGTGGTGCCAGACACGCAAACCAATGGCTTTGGCTATTTCACCGAGCGCAAAATGAAGGCGACACTGGATTTTATGATGACCAATGTGGGCGCAGGCAGCGACCCCGCGCCACGCCTCCAGGATCTATTCGCCACCGGTTTCTTGCCCAAGGTGCCGATTAAACCGTAAGCGCTTAAAGCGTCAGCGGTGCCCGCTATCGACCCAGGGCATCAAGAATCGCTCGGCAATCACCACCACGGCATACAGCAGCATGCCCAATGCGCTTAGATATACGAGTGACGCCCATACCAGCGCCGAATTGACTTGTGCATTGGCGACCAGCACAAGGTTGCCAAGCCCCGAGTTGGCGCCGACGAATTCACCGATCACCGCGCCAATGACCGCCAGGGTCACCGCCACCTTGGCCCCTGAAAAGACATAAGGCAACGCCGAGGGCAACTGGATTTTCCAGAATATCTGCCAACGCGTGCATTTGAGCGAGCGGGCGAGATCGAGCAGATCCTCCGGCGTGGCGCGCAGCCCGGTGGCGGTGTCGACCACCATCGGAAAGAACGCGACGATAAAGGCGATCGCGATCTTCGATTCCATCCCGGTTCCAAACCAGACCAGCACGATCGGCGCAATCGCGACCTTGGGGATCGATTGCGTTGCAATAAGAATCGGATAAAACATCAAGTTGAGCGTGCGCGACGCCGTTAC
Organism: Burkholderiales bacterium; assembly: GCA_046153355.1. Lineage (GTDB taxonomy): Bacteria > Pseudomonadota > Gammaproteobacteria > Burkholderiales > SG8-39 > 2-02-FULL-62-17. Next base: position 7,549 of record JBJXEY010000086.1, on the reverse strand, counting down.
TGTCACCGCGATGAGGATGCCAACGACGACCGCCAGCGTGAAACCGTAAATACATTCCAGAAGAGTGGTCCAGCTTTCACGAAACAGTAGTTGCCAATCCTTGAAAATGGAATCGAGAACCTTTCCCGGCGCCGGCATCACCGCGGGATGCACCTTGAAAACGGAGACATAAAAATGCCAGGCTGCGACAATCAGAACGATGCCGACAACCGGGTAGACGATGCGCGTCCAGCGCTGCGCATTCATCGCGTCACCCCCAGCGCCACGCCGGCACGCTCCTCGAACTGGCTGAACATCGGCGTATAGCGCACTGCGGCCGTGCGCGGATAGGGAATATCCACTTCGAGCCGCAGCGCAATGCGCGCCGGACGCTTGGAAAACACCAGCACCGTGTCCGAAAGATAGACGGCCTCGGCGATCGAATGGGTGACGAACACCACGGTGGCCTTGGTCACGCGGCGGATATCGAGCAGCAGGTCGTTCATTTCCATGCGCGTGAGTTCATCCAGCGCGCCAAATGGCTCGTCCATGAGAAGCAACGTGGGCTGGTGAATCAGCGCGCGGCACAGCGCGGCGCGTTGCTGCATACCCCCCGAGAGTTGCTTGGGATACACGGTCTCGAAGCCTTCAAGACCCACCAACTTGAGCAATTCTCGCGCCCGAGTGTGCGCAGCAGCATCGTTGCGACCCTGCACTTCCATGGGAAACAGCACATTGTCGATGACGGAACGCCATGGCATGAGCGTTGGCGACTGAAAGGCGACGCCAAAATCGCGTTGTGGACCGGTAACGGCCTTTCCCCGGATTTCGACCGTGCCCCGGGTCGCTTCGGTCAGGCCGGCGAGGATGCGCATCACCGTGGTTTTGCCACAGCCCGAAGGCCCCAATAATGAAATGAGCTGACCTTCGCCGACTTCGAACGAAACGTCTTCAATAGCCACCAGCGGCGTGTCGTTGCGCCGTTGAAATGCCTTATGCGCACCGCTCAAGCGCGCGAACGCAGGGGTTGACGTCATGGATGGGGATGCCGTGTCAGAGGTGGTGTGCGCATTGCCCGGCCGCAGGCAACGCCGCTAATTCAGCGGCGAGAAGAGTAGCCGCTGCGGCCGGACAGTGTCAATGAGATTCAAGGTCGCGATTCCTTTATGATAGATCGGATCGTGAATAATGCTACCTATATCGGTGAAGGATCAGGACCATGACCAATTCGCGCGCCATAATTTCACGCTTGACTCTGATTGCTGCGGCAACAATTGCCTCCCACGCTCTCGCGCAGGGCTTCCCCACCAAACCAATCCGCTTCGTAGTCGGCTTCCCGCCCGGCGGCGCAACTGACGCGGTGACCCGCGCGGTCGCGCCAAAAATGTCCGAGTTTCTCGGGCAGCCGGTGCTGGTTGAAAACAATGGCGGTGCGTCGGGCATGATTGCCAGCCAACTGGTGGCGCGCTCGGCCCCCGATGGGCACACCATTTTGCTCAACACCACCGGCGGTCACTTGATCCGCCCATTCGTGGATAAAACCACCACGCTTGATCCGCTCAATGATTTCACCGCCATCACGCAATTGATCGAAAGTGTGTTCGCGATTGCCGCCAATCCGATCACCGGCCCGAAGTCGTTGGACGATATGGTTGATCAAGCGCGACGCTTTCCCGGCAAGTTGGGTTACGGCACCGCGGGCCTGGGCACCGAGACGCATCTGTTAATGGAAACCATCGGCCAGATCATTAAAGGCCCCATGCAAGTGGTGCCTTATAAGGGTGGCGGACCCGCGGTCAACGATTTACTGGGCGGGCAGATTCCTCTGGTGACACAACCGGTGGTGACGTTCTTGCAACATGCCAAGGCCGGCAAGGTGAGAATCCTCGCGGTGATTTTGCCCAAACGTTGGGAGAGTCTTCCGGATGTGCCTACCGTCAGCGAGATCATTCCAGGGTTTGTTAAGCCCTCTGGAGGCGCCGGCGTATGGGGACCGGCGAAAATTCCACCGGCCATCGCCCTGCGCCTGCAAGCCTCGATGGCATTTGCGCTAAAAGATCCGCAAGTCAACGAAGGGCTCAAAGCGCAGGGGCAAATTCCGGTCGGCAGTACGCCGGCCGAATTCACCGAAGATTTACGCAAAGGCTCGGTACTTTTTGGCCAGATGGTGAAGGCTGCAGGTCTTAAAGCGGAATAATGTTTGCTGCACGTTGGGCTAGGCGCAACACGCATTTCATTCGCTCAATTCAATTACAACGACGCCGGTTCAGCGCCACGGCGCATCCGCCCAAATCACTTCCGATATTAGATATAACTTGTTGATTATTGCTGAATAAGTAATAATATTATTGGCTTCGTCAGGGCAATTGGTTTGCCTAGGATGGGGCGATCAAGTGGTATTTTTCTTCGGGGTCGCATATCCCGGGCACCAGGATTTCGAAAATAAAACGATGCCTCCTCGTCAACGTCATTTCACCCTTAAAACTCTTTTCCATATTGCCGCGGCCGCACTGTGCCTTTACCTGGCCCCGGTATCGCCGATGCACGCGGCCGAACCTGCCGCCACAGGTGTAAAAGACATTAAAGCCATCATCGCCCGCGGCACTATTCGGGTCGCAATCACAAAATTCAACTTACCCGCCTTCCACTGGCGCAAAAAAGATGGCGAGGCTGACGGCCCCGAAATCACGCTTGCGCGCGCCATCGGCCGCTTGTTGAAAGTGGGGGTCGAATTAGTTGATGATTGCGCAACTTTCGACGCTGTCATCGACGCCGTGGCCTCGGGCCGCGCAGACATCGGCGTGAGCAAGTTGTCGCAAACGCCTTATCGCATCGTGCGAGTACGCTTCTCCGACCCCTATCTCACCATTCGGCAAGCGTTTCTATTTGATCGCATCGTGGTCGGAAAAATGGCCAAGGGACAACCGCCCGAGGAGACCTTACGCAAATTCGGCGGAACCATTGGCGTGATCGCGAAAAGCGAATACGTCGATTTCGCGCAAAGAAATTTCCGTGCCTCGCAAATCGTGGAGTTTCAGAATTGGGAAGACTCGGTCGAGGCGTTGATCGCCAACCGGGTGGACGCGGTGTATCGCGATGAGTTCGAAGTGCGCCGCGTACTGAAGAAAAACCCGGCACTCAACGTGCGCCTGGGTTCGGCGGCGTTTAACGATCAAAAATCCTTTTTATCAATCGCCATTTGCGACACCTGCCTGCGGCTACAGGAATTTATCAATTATCAAATCGCCGAAAACAGAGTGCCCTTCGCGCTCTCCACCCTGCTCGCCTCGGACGGCGGCGATTAAAAAGACTGCCCCAATATGATCGGTACGCAACGTTTATCGCTGGCGGAAATCTCCAAGATCGTCAACCGCCCCTCGGTCACCATTTCCGCGGTGGTACTCGGCCTATGGCTGGGCATTATGCGATTTCCGTTCCTACAGTATTTGCAGCCGATCGGCGATTTTTATATTGCCCTGCTGCAAATGTGCGTGCTGCCGTTTTTACTTGCCACCATTCCATTGGCGGTGCGCTCAGCCTTGACCAGCGGCGCGGCCGGCAAAGCCGTTGGGCGCTTGGGATTTTGGCTGTTGGTTACTTTTGTTGCCACCGCTTTGATCGCAGTGATCGTGCCCACGGTGGTGTTTTATTTGATGCCACTGGATGACGCTGCCACCAGCCGCATTGGAACCCTGGTTGGCACCACCGCCAATCGCGTGGACGTTGAATTTGCCTTGAACCCACTGCTTGCGGATGTGGCCGGCGCGTTGGGCGATAGCGGTATTCTTTCGGTGGTACCCACCAATATTTTTTCGGCCCTCTCGTCGAACGACAGTATACGGGTAATTATTTTCGCCATCGTATTCGGCACCGCCATGGTGTTGAGCGAGCGCCATTCAGGCACCTCGATATTCAATGCTCTGAAACACATCCAGGTGGTGTGCCTGATGATTTTTGATTGGTTCAATGTGATCGCGCCGATTGGCATCGTCGCGCTGGTGGCCCCTCAGGTTTCGCTGCTCGGGCCCGATATCTACACCGTGCTGGCGCCGTTCGCCTACGCCTACTTCCTATCGAACATCCTGCTTTTGTTGCTACCCCTCTTGGTGATTGCATCGGTTCTGCGTCTCAGCCCCAAATTGGTGATGACGAAATTTCTCCGCCCCCTGGCTTTTGTCGCGGCGACCCGCAATGCCCTGGTTTGCGCGCCGGCGACGCTCGACGTGTTGAAAAAAGAACTGGGGGCACAGGCGGAACCTTGCGAACTCTACGTGCCGATTGCCTTTGCCGTGGTGCGCTTTGGCAATATGATTCATTTTGCCACTGCCACCCTGTTTATCGGCTATCTGTTGGGCCGCTCCTTCGATGCGATTGACCTCGTTCTGGTGGCATTTTTCTCGGTGATGGCCTCGTTCGCCACCATAGGTCTTACCGGCATCGCGGGGCTGGCGCCCATGGCGGCGGTAATGCGCCCCTTTGGCCTTTCCTACGAACTGGCGCTACCCTTGATGGCGATCATGGATCCGATCGCCTCGATGATCCGCGGAATGAATAATGTGGCCCTAAATTCGCATATTCCGGTGTTGGCCGCAGATCGTCGCAGGCTGAGCGCCGAGACTATGCCAGCGGCGCCTAGCACGGCCGCAGCAGTGAAAACTTGAGCCCGATACATGTCTACCACCCAATACATGCCCACCTACCGTCATACGAGTTTGGTTAACCTCCTCGCCAGCACGCTGACTGCTTTCGCCCTCGCGGCCAATGCCGCTGAGCCGGTCAAGAGCACGTCGCATTTCATCAATATTCTCACTGCCGGCACTGCGGGAATCTATTATCAGTTGGGCCATGCGATGTCCGACAATTTCGCCGTGAAGATCGAAGGTTCGCGACCGTCGGTGCAGGCCACCAAAGGTTCCGTGGAAAATTTGAGTCTGATGCAACAGAACAAGGGCGAAGTTGCGTTCACGCAAGGCGACACTTTGGCCCTGGCTTGGTTGGGCGATAGCGAGGCCGGCTTCAAGGCCAAAGCCGACAAATTGCGCGGCATCGCCGCGATCTACCCCAATTACGTTCAGATCGTAGCCACACAAGACAGCGGCATCAAGACACTTGCCGATCTTCGCGGCAAGCGCCTATCGGTGGGTGCGCAACGTTCGGGAACCGAGGTCAATACGCGGGCCTTGCTGCGTGCAGCAGGAATGAGCTACAAGGATCTGGCCAAGATCGAATATTTGCCGTTCGATGATTCGGTCGATTTGATGAAAAATCGCCTTCTTGATGCCACGCTGCAAACCGCTGGACTGGGGGTGCCAGCATTGCGCGAATTGGCGAATGCGTTCTCCATAGTTGTGGTGGAGATTCCACCGGAAATCGTCGACAAAATGGGCGCGCCCTATCAGCGCGCGGTTATCCCCAAGGGCACCTATCGCGGCCAAAATATCGACGTGAAATCGGTGGCACTGCCCAACTATCTGGTGACAAGGGCAGATCTATCCAATGAATTGGTCTACAAGATTACTCGGGCGGTGTTCGAGTCAACCGAAGAACTAACGCGTGCACATCGCGCTGCCGCATCGATCAGGCTCAACCGAGCCCTGGATGGCATGCCCGTCCCGCTACACCCTGGCGCCGAACGCTACTTCAAGGAAAACGGCGTTAGCAAATAGCAAGCCCCAATAACCGGGTCAGAGCAAGATTTACCCGCGCGGAATGTGGGTCAGAGTGTAATATTCCCCGCTCAAGCGGGTTTGCGCCCATCCACCAGCACGAAAAGAATGCGACACACGTCGTTGCTTCGATTGCTCCAGGCGTGCATGGTGGCGCATTGAATCAACACGTCGCCCGCCTTCAACAAGGTTTCGTTTTCCTCCATCACCGCATAGATCTCCCCCGACAACACGATGGCGTAGTCAATACTGTCGGTCTCGTGCATGCCCGGATGTAGAGGATGCCCCGGTACGCGACGCAAGCCCGGCTCCGATGATTCAATCTTGCCCGCATCGATGACCCGTTTGGCATCGATGTTGTCGGGCGGGATATCCAAATACTTGAATACCGTGCCGCCCAATGGGGGCATGGTTCCCTTGACCTCGCTGCCGCGATCAATCGCGTTGAGTGGCGCGGGCGTACCGAAGGTTGCCCAGATATTGCGCGAGGAAAATCCGGGGCGCATCGACGGACGGTTGGCTGGCGGCGGACCGTCTTCGACAATCGCTGATTTGCCGTTTTCTTTGATCGCAGCGATCACACGACGTATGGGTTTGAGTTCTTGCAAGATTCTTCTCCCTTGATTAACGAGGTGCTTGGTTTGCGTTGAGATCCACCTGGCCATTGGCATCCAATTCGACGCCGTACACATCGCGCGCTGCCTCGCGGCTCACGTAGCCCTGGCGCACATCGTCGGCGACGCGCGCCGCATCACGCTCGCGCGGCGGCCCGAACCCGCCACCGCCACCAGCGCGATAAATGAAATGATCCCCTGCCTTCATACGCACTTGCGCAACCTTGCCATTGGGCAGGTCGGTGATGTCCTTGCCATCCAGGCGAAGCGCTGCCTCATTGCCCATGGCCGCCAGGCCGCCCGCCAGGCCCCAGGGTTTGCAGTGCACACGATCCATGCGCAGATTGGCCATGATGGGCGCGCGGGCACGAACCAATTGCTCGGTGCCCAGGCCTCCTCTAAATTTCCCGGCGCCGCCCGAATCCTCGCGCAGCGCGTGACATTCGAAAAGAATTGGGTACTTGGCTTCAACCTGTTCGCAAGGGCTGACGTGCGTGTCGCCATCGTTTAAGCACACCGTGGCGTTCATGCCATCCTCGTTGTGTTTCGCGCCCCAGCCACCGCCCATCGGGCCGGTATTGGCGAGGAAGAACCTTCCATCGCGCGGCGACACACCACTCAGGCTCGCCGTCATTAAATCGGCGAAGTGACCGGCGATGGCGCGATGCGGCACCGCCTTCTCCATCGATTTCAAAATGGTGTCGGCCACGGTCATGGGATAACTCATCCAATTGCGCATTGCGGCCGGGCGTACCGCGCTCACAATCGTGCCCGGCGTCATCACCACCGTCAAAGCGCGGAAACTGCCTTCGTTGATCGGATAATCGCTGGGTGAGGTAATGCACTTATAAGCCAATTGCGCGCAACCCACGCCAGTGGTGGAGGCCGCGTTGAAGGCACCTCTGACCTGTTTGCTGACATCGGAGAGATCGATGATCATCTCCTCGCCCTTGACGGTGACTTTGACCTTTATCGGCACGCGTTTGCTGATCTCCACGCCGTCGTCATCCATGAAGGAGTCGGCCTCATAGACGCCATCGGGAATGCTGCGGGTGCGGGCACGCGCCGCCTGCTCGGAATAATCCATAATGTTGCGGATGGCACCCAGCACCGGTTCGCGCCCGTAGCGTTGCAATAGTTCGATGAAGCGTCGCTCGCCGGTTTTGAGCGCCGTCACCTGCGCGCGCAGATCACCCATGGCCAAGTCGGGGATGCGCACATTCATGCGAATGATATCCACCAGATCCTGATTCACCACGCCGCGCGACTGATACTTCATGATCGGGAAGA
>JBJXEY010000075.1:0-5474 GCA_046153355.1 Burkholderiales bacterium | reverse complement strand
CTCGCATGACACCACAAGAAGTCATGTCGCTGGGTCAGGAAGCCGTATACATGGCGATGTTGATTTCCGCGCCGCTATTGTTGACCGCGCTGGCAGTGGGGCTCGCGGTCAGCGTGGTGCAGGCGGCGACGCAAATCAATGAGATGACTCTGTCATTCATACCTAAGCTCGCGGCCATTTTCGCCATGATGATCATCGCCGGCCCCTGGATGCTTGCGATGATGACCGACTACATGGCGCGCATTTTTGCCGGCATCGTGCACGTGGTGAATTGAGCGGCCGAGCGCGGATCAATTGTCGCGACGATGATTTCATTTAGCCTCGGCGAGATAGAAGCCCTGCTTGGCCAATTTCTGTGGCCGTTTATCCGCGTGTTGGCGTTATTGATGGCTGCGCCGGTGTTTTCGCATCGAACCATACCGGCGCGCATCAAAATTTCGGCGGCCCTGGCCATCACCCTGGTGATCGCACCGGCGCTGCCCGCGCCAGGTCTTGGCGCATTCGGTCCAGCGGCATGGCTGTTGGTCGCCGAGCAGATTTTGGTTGGCGTCGCGATCGGGTTTTCGCTGCGCGTGGTGTTCGCGGCGGTGGAAATGGCGGGCGACATGATTGGCCTGCAGATGGGCTTGAGTTTCGCCACCTTCGTTGATCCGCAAAACAGCAATCAAAGCCCGTTGATCGGCAGTTTTCTTGCCATGGTGGCGACGCTGTTGTTTCTCGCCATTGACGGACATTTGCTATTGATCGCCGCGCTATCGGGTAGCTTCGAGGTGGTGCCGGTGGGCGCCGGGTCCTTATCGCAATTCAGTTGGCAACATCTGGCGTTATTGGGCACTCAGTTATTTTCGCTAGGACTGCAGATCGCCATGCCCGTGCTCGCCACCATGCTGGTTGTCAATCTGGCCTTGGGCGTCATGGCGCGCGCGGCGCCGCAGCTCAATTTATTCAGCGTGGGTTTTCCTTTGACACTGGCCACCGGCACCGTGCTGCTGGCGGCCTTTTTGCCCTATTTGCGGCAGCCGTTGGAAGAGGCTTTCAGACAGGCTTTACGGGTCTGGACTTAGTTTTGCCTATGACTCAGGCGACGATTCCGGCGGCGGTTCAGTCGGCACACGTTCATTTTTTCGCGCCGAAAAAGCCATCCCATAGCAACAATACCGCGCCCACCGAAATCGCCGAATCGGCCACATTGAACGCCGGCCAATGCCAGCCGGCGAGATGAAAATCCAGAAAATCCACCACCTCGCCTACGGTGATGCGATCCCAAAGATTGCCTATTGCCCCACCAAGAATCAACACCAGCGACACGCGGTACCAACCCACCGCGCTGCTTTGCGCAAGCAATCCAATGATCAACAACACCGCGACCAGGGCAATGGCTACCAGAAGATATCTTTGCCATCCGGCCGCATCGGAGAGGAAACTAAATGCCGCGCCGCGGTTATAGACCAACACCAGATTGAAAAAACTGGTGACAGGCAGGCGCTCGCCGCGAACAAAAATCGATTCGACCCACACCTTGGTTGCCTGATCAAGCAACGCGATGAATAACGCGACCAAGAGCCAGGGAACGATGCGGCGAAGCCATCCGGGAGGCAATTTGAACAATGCCAAGCTCAGGCGAAGCGGCGCGGCTCGCCGGCGCCAAATAGATTCGCCAAGCAACGTCCGCATAAACCTGGGTGGACAGCGTCACTACCCACTTCGGCGCGCCAATGCCAGCAGCGCAGGCATTTGGCATGAGGGCTTGGATTGGCCAGGATTTTCATTTCATCGTTGGTGGAATTGGCCTTGAGCTGTGCCTTCGAGGTAATCAATACAAATCTAAGGTCATCACCCAGTGTTTCCAAGATCGTCCGTTTATCGCCGGCAACATCGATCTCGACTTCGCCTTGCAAGGAGGAGCCAATGCGCCCGGCCTCGCGTAGCGCTTCCAGATGTTTTTGCACCTCACTTCGCACTGAGCGGATGACCGACCACTTCGCCAGCAGTTCGTTGCCATCGGCGATTACCGGCAATTCGTGCCAGGTCTCAAAAAATATGCTCTCCGCTTTTCCTCCGGTTGAACGCCATGCTTCTTCAGCGGTAAACGAAAGAATTGGTGCAATTAAGCGCAACAACGATTGCACGATATGGTGCAAGGCGCTTTGCGCGGAGCGGCGCTCGGGCGACCCCGCCTTGGTGGTGTACAAACGATCCTTCAGGATATCCAGATAAAACGCGCCCAGATCCTCGGAACAAAATGTCTGCAATCGTGCCGCCGCCGGGTGGAACTCATAACGCTGGTAATCCGCGGTCACCGCGCGTTGCAGTTCACGCGTCAACTCCAGCGCATAACGGTCAATCTCCAGCCATTGCTCCACAGGCAACATCTGTGTGGCCGCATCAAAATCCGAGGTGTTGGCGAGGAGAAAACGCAGGGTGTTGCGGATGCGCCGGTAGCTCTCCACCACGCGCTTCAAGATTTCATCGGAAATCGACAATTCGCCCGAATAGTCGGTGGCCGCAGTCCAAAGACGCAGAATCTCCGCGCCCAAGGTATCCGCTACTTTGCGCGGCGCAAAACCCACACCCATCGACTTGGACATCTTGCGGCCCTGGCCATCGACAACGAAGCCGTGGGTGAGCAAGGCCTTGTAAGGCGGCGTGCCCCACATCATCGAGGATACGAGCAACGACGAATGGAACCAGCCGCGATGCTGGTCGGAACCTTCCAAGTAAAGATCGGCGGGGAATTTCAAATCGCTGCCATGGCTACCTAGGCCTTTTAGCTCTCCCTCTGGGCCGCCCAACACCGTGGCATGGGTGACGCCGGAGTCGAACCAGACATCCAAGGTGTCCTTGGCTTTTTCGTAATGCGGCGCATCCTCGCCTAATAACTCTTCGGCCGTCACGCGCTGCCAGGCTTCGATGCCTTCCTTCGCCACGCGCTTGGCGACCATCTCGGTCAAAGCGAGCGTGTTGGGATGCAAGGCGCCGGTTTCCCGATGCACGAAAAACGGCATGGGCACGCCCCATTGGCGCTGACGAGATAGCGTCCAATCCGGGCGATTGGCAATCATGCCGTGCAATCTGGCCTTGCCCCAGGCGGGGAAAAATTCCGTGTTCTCCACGCCGCGCAGCGCTAGTTCGCGCAGCGACTGTTTAGGTTTAACGCCATTGAAGCCAGGCACCTCATCCATGCCGGCGAACCACTGCGTGGTGGCGCGATAGATGATGGGCGTCTTGTGGCGCCAGCAATGCATGTAGCTGTGTTCGAAATTCACCGAACTAAATAGATTGCCGGTGGCCTCGATTTTTTTGACGACTTCCGGATTGGCCTTCCAAATATTCAGGCCACCGAAAAATTCGAGCGACGGCGCATAACGGCCATCGCCCATCACCGGCGTGAGGATTTCGCCGTCCTTCATGCCGTAGCGGCGGCAGGACTGGAAATCCTCGATGCCATAGGCCGGCGCACTGTGGACGATGCCGGTGCCTTGTTCCAAGGTGACGTAGTCGCCAAGAAACACGGGGGAAAGACGATCATAGAACGGGTGACGAAAAGCAATGCGCTCCAGCGCCGCGCCTTTGCAGCGGGCAATCGCGCGCCCCGTCAAAGCAAAACGTGTTAGACAAGATTCTCGTAAATTTGCAGCCAGAATCAATAACCCGCGTTCTGTTTCAACCAATTCATATTCAAACTCGGGATGAATATTAAGCGCCTGATTGGCTGGAATAGTCCAGGGCGTGGTGGTCCAGATCACCGCCCAGCCTTTTCCAGGAGGCAACTTCGCCAACCCAAATGCCGCTGCGAGCTTCTCCGGCTCGGCGAATTCGAACCCCACGTCGATGGCAGGATCGCGCCTATCGGCATACTCCACTTCGGCTTCGGCCAAGGCCGAGGCACAATCGAAACACCAGTTGACCGGCTTTAATCCTCGGTAGATATAACCCTTCTCCAAAATGCCCGCCAGCGCACGTATCTCATTGGCTTCGTTCTCAAACGCCATGGTGCGATAGGGATTGGCCCAATCGCCCAACACTCCCAGGCGTTTGAAATCCTTCATTTGCGATTCGATTTGCTCCGTGGCGTAGGCGCGACAAAAACTTTGCGTCTTCTCCACGGGAATATTCTTGCCATGGGTCTTCTCGATCTGCACTTCGATGGGCATGCCGTGACAATCCCAGCCCGGCACGTACACCGCATCGAACCCCGCCATGGCGCGTGACTTGGTGATGATGTCCTTCAGAATCTTATTCACCGCATGGCCGGTATGAATCTCGCCGTTGGCATAGGGCGGGCCATCGTGCAGCACGAACTTGGGCTTGCCGCGCCGCGCGGCGCGAAGCTTGGTGTAGATGCCTTTTTCTTCCCATTCGCGCACCCATTGCGGTTCGCGTTTGGCGAGATCGCCACGCATCGGGAACGGCGTGTCGGGAAGGTTCAGGGTCTTGCGGTAATCGTTGTTGGGTTCGGCCATGCGTTCAACCATCTGCTTTCAAATCAATACGACAATTCAGTTGGGCACCAAGGCGCCAGAGAGCAATACACGCGCCGCCTCGCAGTCGCGCCCAATTTGCTCACGAAGACTGTCGATATCCGGATATTTCTCTTCGTCGCGGATTTTGTGGAGGAATTCGACGCGCACATGGCGCTGGTAGAGATCCGCGGAAAAATCGAAAAGGTGCACTTCCAAAATAGCGCTGCCCGCGCTTTTTACCGTCGGCCGAACGCCCAAGCTGGCCACCCCCGGTAGCGGTTGGGCACCGATTCCAAACACTCGCACCGCGAAAATACCCATCAACGGCGGGCGATTGTGCTGCATTTGAATATTGGCGGTGGGAAACCCCATTTGCCGACCGAACTTGTCGCCGTGCACCACGCGGCCGCTGATGCTGTAGGCGCGGCCGAGCAGGCGGCGAGCGCTTGTCAGGTCACCGGCGGCGAGCGCCGCGCGCACCGCCACCGATGAAACCCGCGCGCCATGTTGCGCAACCGTATCCATGGCCTCGACTTGCATGCCAAGCGGCTCACTCAACGATTTCATCAATGCAAAATTGCCCGCGCGCCCAGCGCCAAAACAGAAATCGTCGCCAATCAGCACCCAGCGCGCGTGCAAATGGCGATGCAATAAATCTGCGACGAATTGTTCCGGCCGCATAGCGGCGAAGGCAGAGGAAAAACGTTGCACGTGCACCCACTCCACGCCGCACTCTTTGAGCAACTCCAGTTTCTCGCGTAGCGATGTCAATCGCGTAGGCACCAGCTGCGGTTTGCCATGCAGCCGGCCAAAATATTCGCGCGGATGCGGCTCGAAAGTCATCACGCAACTTTGCAGGCCGAGTGCACGCGACTTGGCCACCAGCTTCGCGAGGATAGCCTGATGACCGGAGTGAACGCCGTCAAAGTTGCCGATGGTCAAAACAACCGGCGATTGTCCGGCGCGCGATGCGCCGCGAGTAACGCGCATGGAAAAGTTCGATGGGTAAAA
>JBJXEY010000054.1:0-27048 GCA_046153355.1 Burkholderiales bacterium | reverse complement strand
CATCAAGGGCACCGAGGCCGAGCGCCTGCTCACCGAAGTCAAAGCCGAGATCGCCGCGGGCTAAGCGGCGTAAAAATCAACGGACCCGTAGGCGGCCCCATGCCCGAGCGCTCCATTCTGCGGCGATTGCTAGGGTTGCCGGCGCGCACTACCGCGCCCAAGGAAGCCGCGCGCGACGCGCAAAAAGTCATCGATCTGTGTCAAGCATTGATGTCGGAACGTGGTGAAGTTTCCGGCGCGCGCTTGGCCACGGAAACTCTGGATGCCTACAAGACTCTGGATGACACCTCCCTCCCACCTTTCTTCGACTTGCTTGCAAGCGTCTACGCGCCCGACCCCGACGCAGTGAGCAAGGCAGCCGACGACTATCGCGAATCGCCAACCCCCGCGAATCTATTGCGTCTTCAGCAAGCGGTCGATTCGCCGCGACAGGAACTGTTTCGCCGCCTCAATATGGCCCCAGGTGGTACCGCAGTGCTGGTGGAGATGCGCAGGCGCCTTTTACGTGACCTGCGCGACACGCCGCAATGGATAGGCATCGACGCCGATCTCGCGCACCTTTTCCGCTCCTGGTTTAACCGCGGATTCTTATTACTCGAGCGCATCGATTGGCGCACCTCCGCCCAGGTTCTCGAAAAACTCATCAAGTACGAAGCGGTGCACGAAATACAGGGCTGGCGCGATCTGCGCCGCCGCACCCAGGCCGACCGGCGTTGTTACGCATTTTTCCATCCGGCCCTGCCCGAGGAGCCGCTGATATTCATCGAAGTGGCGTTGACGAAAGGCATCAGCGATAAGGTGCAGCCGCTCTTAGACCCCGAGGCGCCAGTGTTCGATGCGCGCGAGGCCGACAGCGCCATGTTTTACTCCATCACCAATTGTCAGGAAGGGTTGCGTGGCGTGAGTTTCGGCAATCTGTTGATCAAGCAAGTGGCCGAAGATCTGGGGCGTGAGTTTCCGAAGTTGAAAACCTTCTCGACGCTCTCGCCGATTCCTGGTTTTCGCGCCTGGCTCACCGCGGAGGCGGGGAAAAAAGACGGCGAACCCCGCCGCGAGCACTTGGCGGATCTCCTCACCATGCTCGATCTCCCGGATTGGATGCAAGACAAAGACATTGGCGCCCGCTTACAGCGCGAATTGACGCGGCTTTGCGCGTATTACCTGTTACACGCCAAATCGCGCTCGGAGCCTTTGGATTCGGTGGCGCGTTTTCACCTGGGCAATGGCGCGCGCCTGGAGCGGCTCAAGTGGCTGGGCGACACCTCGCCCACCGGGATACGCCGCTCGGCAGGGTTAATGGTGAATTACGTCTACGACCTGGGCGATCTGGAACGCAATCACGAAGCCTATGCGAAAGATCAGCGCATCATCGCCGCGCGAAGATTTGAGTTGATGGCGCGCGATTCGTTACTTGCACGCGCGCCAAATAAATCCGAAAGTAAAACAACCTCATGAGCGTACCGGGGCACCTGGCCGAAAACGTCATGCACTTTGCGCGCGTACTGCGCCAGGCCGGTTTGCCGATTGGCCCGGCGCGGGTGATCGACGCGCTGCGCGCGGTTGAAGTGGTGGGCATCGAAAAACGCGAAGATTTTTATTGGACACTGGCCTCGGTGTTCCTCGCCAAACGCGAGCATTTCGAGGTGTTCGATCAGGCCTTCCACATTTTCTGGCGCGATCCGCAATTGCTCGAACGTGCCATGGCCATGTTGATGCCCGATGATTTTGCCTCAGCGCCCGAGGAGGAAAAAAAGGCCAGCAGCCGCGTCAGCGAAGCCTTCAACCCCGAGCAGCAGCAAGTACAAAAGAAAGAAGAGCAGGAGGAAAAGGTCGAGCTTGATGCAACGCTCACCTTCTCATCGCGCGAAGTGTTGCAACACGCCGATTTCGAGACCATGACCGCCGAGGAATTGGCGCAGGCGAAGGCGCTCATCAAACGCATGCGCCTGCCGATACGCGACATTCGCACGCGACGCTTTCGCGCTGATCTGCATGGCGCACGCATCGACATGCGCGCGACGCTCAGGGCTTCGATGCGCGAAGGCGGCGCCCTTATCGACATCAAGCGCCGCTCGCCACGCTGGCAACATCCTCCCTTGGTGGTGATGTGCGATATCTCCGGCTCGATGAACCGCTACTCGCGCGTATTTCTACATTTTCTGCACGCCATCACCAACGACCGCGATCGCGTGCACACCTTCGTCTTCGGCACGCGCTTAACAAACGTAACGCGTTGCCTGCGCCACCGCGACGTCGACATCGCCATGACCGGCGTGGCCGACATGGTGTCGGATTGGTCAGGCGGCACCCGCATCGGCGCGTCAATACGTGATTTCAACGTGCAATGGTCGCGCCGCGTACTGGGGCAAAATGCCGTAGTACTTCTGATTACTGATGGCCTGGATGCCGATGTCGGCCAAGGCCTGGCCGAAGAAATGGATCGCCTGCACCGCTCCTGCCGGCAATTGATCTGGTTGAACCCCCTATTGCGCTACGAAGGCTTCGAAGCCCGCCCCGCCGGCATCCGCGCCATGCTGCCGCACGTGGATAAATTCCTCCCCGCCCACAACATGCAAAGCTTGCTGGATCTAGCCAATGTTCTAGAAGGCCGCGAACCGCAGCGAAACGCGGCATAGGCACAAGCGCAGTACCCCCGGCACAAGCGCCGCGTAGGGATTGGGTTGAGGGCGAATATCTTTTCATTGAGCCCGACGCCCAATCCCGGAGCGGCGCGTTCCCTCTTGGCAACAGGCCATTGCGAGAAATCCCTATATTGCCCAAATATCCAAGCGCGATAGGTGGGAAAATAGGTGATCGTATAAGGAGCACTAAAACCATGGAAATGACCGGCGAACAACTAATTCCCCTTGCGCAGAACGACGTCTGGCGCGGCCTGAACGACCCTGAAATTCTCAAGTCCTGCATCGCGGGTTGCGAAGCGGTCGAGAAAACTGCCGAGAACGAATACCGCATCGCGCTGACCGCATCGGTAGGCCCGGTAAAAGCCAAATTCAGCGGTAAGTTATCCCTCTCGGATCTCGATCCGCCCAACTCCTACTCCATCGCCTTCGAAGGCTCCGGCGGCGCGGCAGGATTTGCCAAGGGTGGCGCGCAGGTGAAACTTTCCACCGAAGGCAGCGCCACACGTCTCAATTACTCAGCCAAAGCCAATATCGGCGGCAAACTCGCGCAAATTGGTTCCCGCTTAGTCGATGGCGTCGCGCAAAAAATGGCCAACGACTTCTTTGTCAAATTCAACGACGTGATGGGCAAATCCGGCGCGGCGGCGCCTGCTGCGGATGCCGCAAGCGGTACCGCCGACAAACAGCCCACCGAAGAGCCGTTTAACCCGATATGGATTGTAGGAGGCACCCTTGTTGTGATGCTGTTTTTCTGGTGGGCAATGGGCGGCGCGAAATAAACCCCGCTCTCCACACCGCATTCGTAAAAAAGCCCGCATAACGCGGGCTTTTTTTATCGGTAATGAAAATGCCGACTACGGAATAACCCACAGGTAAACAGTTCTACCATCCACGTTCGACGTGGATTCCGGTTTCCAATCTCCCATGTCGAAATCGTGCGACACGATGCGCGTTCCCTTTTTCAACTCCTTGGTGAGCTTGGGACGCAACTTCTGATTGAGGCTGGGAAGTAAGTACAACGTCACCACCGTCGCTTCGCTGATATTGGATTCGAACAGGTCGGCATTGCGAAACTGCACCAGGTGCGCCACCCCCGCCGCCTTGGCATTGGCGTTGGCCTCGGCAATGCGCTGCGGGTCGATATCGATCCCCACCGCGCGCATGCCATAACGTTTAGCCGCCTCGATGACGATGCGCCCGTCGCCACAACCCAGGTCGTACAACACATCGTTCTTGGTGACCTTGGCTGTCGAGAGCATGCGCTCCACTGTCGCCGAAGGGGTCGGCACGAAAATCACGTCCGGGCTGCGAAGCGGTGCGGGCTTCGCTTGCGCCAAGGCGAACTGGGCACCTAGCGCCAAAGACGCGATCAATACCGATGAGACAACGGATTTCAAACTAGGCATCTTTTCCTCCAATCGAAAAAATCATTGTGATCGCTGCGGCTTGAACAACACCAGCACCGCACCTATCGAGAGCAAACCCACCCCGAACAGCGCGCCGGCCCCCGTATAAGCGAGGCTGGAAAACAACATGTATATGCATACCCCGCTGAAAATCAGCGGCGTGAACGGATACAACGGCACGCTGAACGGGCGGGTTGAAGCGGGCTCCCAACGACGGAAAACGAAGAGCGAGGTAGCTGCTAGGAAGAAAAACAACCAAAACACCGGTGCTGTGTAGTCAACCATGTTCTGCACGCCTTGCGCCCCTTTGTCGTAGAGCATGGCGCCGAATACCAGAACCAGCGCTATCGCGGCCTGCGCCAGCATCGCGTTTATCGGCACGCTTTTCGCGCCATGCCATTTGCCCAACCAATGAAACAGCCGCCAATCGCGGCCCAGGGCGTAATTAGTGCGTGCCCCAGTGAGGATGGTGGCATTCGCGGAGGTAATCGCGGCGATCGCAACGATTATGCTCATCAACGTCACCCCGGCGTCGCCAAACGCGATTTTCATCAAATCGGCGGCCGGCGCCTGCGCCTTGGATAAGCCCGCCATGCCCAGGCCATGGATATAAGCAAAGCCCACCAGGATATAGAGCACCGCGATGATGCTAAGCCCGTACATCAATGCACGCACGATATTGCGTTTGCCGTCCTTGATTTCCGCCGACAAATAGGCGGCGTCGTTCCAGCCGCCGTACATCAGTAGTACGAACACCATCGCCAGACCGAATGCTCCCTGCGATCCGCTCGACGCGGCGACCGTAGTGGTCACCGGAGCGGTAACGGAAAAGCCCACCACGATCACCAATACCAGACCCGAGGCCTCGATCACCGTGAGTAGATTTTGCGTCCATTTTCCGGCGCTCAAACCGGCGATGTTGACCGCAGTCAGCACCACGATCAGCAGGCCGGCGTAGATCGCGTTGGAACTATCCCCGAGTTTCAAGATCTGTGTCGCGTAATCGGCAAACAAAAATGCGAATAAGGCGATCGAGCCGGGGGCAATCACCGTCATGCGTGCCCAGGCGAACAGGCGCGCCACTTCCGATCCGTAGGCGCGATCCAGAAAATGATATTCACCACCGGCATTGGGGTGGGCACTGGCGAGCTCCGCATAACAAAGCGCGCCCATGAAGGAAATCACCGCGCCCAAAATCCAAGCCGCCATCATGGTTTGCGCATCACCCGTGTTGCTCGCTACCAATGCAGGCAGGCGGAAAATACCCGCGCCAATGACAATGCCCACCACCAGGGCAACTGCGTCTTTAAGATCCAAGGTGGCGCGCGGCGCCGCGACTTCATTGTTATTGTTCATATCGATACATGACGTTGGAGAGCCGGCATCGTAGACTGTCGCCGCGACAGTGGCAAGTATTTGGAGCATGTTGTTTGGACAAACCCGTGAACAATCCGCAATGCGATATGACGCCCTAATCATCGGTGGCGGCCATAACGGCCTCACCTGCGCCTGCTACCTTGCCGCGGCCGGATTGTCGGTGCGCGTGCTCGAGCGCCGCCACATCGTGGGCGGCACCGCAGTCACCGAGGAATTCCATCCTGGGTATAGAAACTCGGTGGCAAGCTACACGGTTAGTCTACTTCAACCAAAAATTGTTAAAGATTTAAAGCTTGCGAGCCATGGCCTTGAGATTCTTGAGCGACCCTACGCCAACTTTCTGCCATTGAGCGACGGGCGCGCGTTTCGCTTGGGGCCAGATACCGCCACAACTCAAAGGGAGCTCGCGCGTTTCTCCAAACCTGACGCCCTGCGCCTGCCCGAGTATTACCGCGTCATCGAGACTGTGGCCGATGTGCTGCGCGAAATGGTATTAAAAACCCCACCCAACCTAGGGGGCGGGCTCAAAGACCTGATGAGCGCGCTGGATGCCGGATTACGCCTGCGAAAACTGGACATGAACGCGCGCCGTGATCTGTTGGATCTCTTTACCAAAAGCGCCGGCGAACTCCTGGATCATTGGTTTGAATCCGACCCGGTAAAAGCCGCGTTCGGTTTCGACGCCGTGGTGGGCAATTTTGCCAGTCCCTACACGCCAGGTTCAGCCTACGTGTTGATGCATCACGCCTTTGGCGAAGTCAACGGCAAGCGCGGCACCTGGGGGCACGCGCGCGGCGGCATGGGCGCCATCACCCAAGCCATGGCCGCCGAGGCCAGAAAACGCGGTGTGGAAATCAGCACCGAATGCACGGTGAAAAATATTCGCGTCAAAAATGGCCGCGCAGCGTCGGTGACGTTGGACTCGGGCGAGGAAATCGAGGCAAAAATCTTCGCCGCCAATGTCAATCCGCGCACGCTCTACCTCGATCTTTTGGAGTCCGGTGTTATCGATGAGGAAATTCGCGCCCGCATGCGCCGTTACCGCACCGGTTCCGCTAGTTTTCGCATGAACGTCGCCCTCTCCGAGTTGCCCGATTTCAGTAGTATTCCTGGGATCATTGCCCAACCCCACCATGGCGCGGGCATCATCATGGCCCCTTCGCTGGCCTATATGGACCGCGCCCACGCCGATGCACGTACCCAGGGCTGGTCGAAGGAACCCATTGTCGAGATGCTGATCCCCAGTACGCTGGACGATAGTCTCGCGCCTCCCAACAAACACGTCGCCAGCCTTTTCTGTCAGCACTTCAATCCGCATCTACCCGATGGAAAAAGCTGGATGGATCATCGCGAAGAAGCTGCGGATCTCATCATCGATACCGTGACCCGCTACGCGCCCAATTTCAAATCCAGCGTCCTTGGACGACAGATTCTTTCGCCGCAGGATCTGGAGAATATTTTTGGCTTACCCAATGGCGACATCATGCATGGCTCCTTGGGCCTGGATCAGATTTTTTCCGCCCGACCCTTGCTGGGCTTGGCCGACTACCGCACGCCGGTGAAAGGCCTTTACCTGTGTGGCTCCGGCGCCCACCCCGGTGGCGGTGTCACTGGCGCGCCAGGGCACAATGCGGCGCGCGAAATGTTGCGCGATTGGCGGGCAATGAGATTTTCGTGATGCAAGCTTTGCTTCGATTCTCCCGTTCCATCGACTGGCTCAACGAGCGCCTCGGGCGCCTGGCCAATTGGATGGTGCTACTCGCCTGCTTGATCAGCGCCGGCAACGCCGCGATGCGCTACAGCTTCAGCATGGGCTCCAACGCGTGGTTGGAAATTCAATGGTATCTGTTCGCCGGCCTGGTGATGTTGGGCGCCTCCTACACCTTGCAACGCAATGAACATGTGCGCGTTGATGTCATCTACGGCCGCCTCTCCACCCGCGCGCAAATTTGGATCGACATCGCCGGCGGCGTGTTGTTCCTTCTTCCCGCCACCTTGATCATGGGATGGCTTGCTTGGCCTATGTTCCACAATTCATGGTTACTCAATGAAACCTCGGCCAACGCGGGCGGATTATTGCGCTGGCCGGTGAAACTCCTCGTGCCCTTGGGTTTTCTTTTAATCAGCCTGCAAGGCGTTTCGGAAATCATCAAACGTATCGGCGCGCTCACTGGCGACTGCCCGACACCGAAGCATTACGAAAAGCCGCTGCAATGATCGAAAAAGAACTCATGGGGCCACTAATGTTTGCCGGGCTCGTGGCGTTCATGTTATTCGGCTACCCCGTGGCCTTTTCGCTCGCCGCAGTCGGATTGTTCTTTGGTTTCATCGGCATCGAATTGGGTTTTTTCCAATTCGCGCTGATGCAAGCCCTGCCCGAACGCGTGTTCGGCATTTTGTCCAACGAACTCTTGCTCGCGATCCCCTTTTTCACCTTCATGGGCGCGATTCTGGAACGCTGCGGCCTGGCCGAGGATTTGCTCGAAGGCATGGGCCAATTATTTGGCCCGGTGCGTGGTGGTTTAGCCTATGCAGTGATCATCGTTGGCGCCATTCTGGGCGCTATCACTGGCACAGTCGCGGCCTCGGTGATCGCCATGGGATTGATTTCGCTCTCGGTGATGATGCGTTACGGCTACGACATGAAGCTGGCCACCGGGGTGATAGCGGCCTCCGGCACCATCACACAATTGATTCCACCCTCTTTGGTCTTAGTGATACTTGCGGATCAGTTGGGTAAATCGGTGGGCGACATGTACGCCGGCGCCATTGGCCCGAGTATTGTTCAAGTGCTGCTATTTATCGGTTACATAGCAGTGCTTAGCATCATTCGCCCCAATGCCATGCCGGCACTCCCCCCCGAAGCACGCACCTTGCGCGGTTGGGCGTTGTTATCCAAGGTGATGTGGGGAATGGTCCCATCACTGGCATTGATTTTCCTCGTCCTGGGCACTATTTTTCTGGGACTCGCCACCCCCACCGAAGCAGGTGCCATGGGCGCGGTCGGCGCGCTTGCCCTTGCCGCCCTGCACCGGCGCCTCACCTGGCCGCTGTTGTCCGAAGGCATGGCCACCACCATGCGCATCACCGCGATGGTGATCTACATCCTCATCGGCTCGACGGTGTTCTCGCTGGTATTTCGCGCCATGGATGGCGACTTGTGGCTGGAAGGATTGTTGACCTCGCTCCCCGGCGGCGCAGTGGGGTTTCTCATCTTCGTCAACCTGTTCGTTTTTTTCCTCGCTTTTTTTCTCGATTTCTTCGAGATCGCTTTCATCATCGTCCCGCTTTTGGCGCCGGTGGCACATAAGCTGGGCATCGATCTGATTTGGTTTGGCGTTCTGTTGGGAGCGAATATGCAAACCTCCTTCATGCATCCGCCTTTTGGCTTGGCATTGTTTTACCTTCGCGGCATTGCCCCCAAGGAAGTGAAAAGTTCGGATATCTATTGGGGTGCGGTGCCCTGGGTGGGGTTGCAGCTCATGCTCGTGGCGATACTGATTTATTGGCCTGGCCTCGTAACTGACTTTGTGCCCAAACACACGCGAGTCGATCCGGCCAAGGTTGAAATTCGTTTGGATGAACCGAGCAAAGAAGCCCTGGAGAGCCCCGTTATTTCGGAGGGAGCACCCGCCACGACCGAGGAAAAACCTTCCGCTGAAGAGGATGCCGCCGCCGAACTGCAACGGCAGTTCAAGCTGGGGCGATAAGTAGCTGCGGCACAAAAAAACGAGGCGCGATTTGCATCGCGCCTCACCCATTACGTATATGGAAAAACGCTTCGTTAGGTTTATTTTGCCGCCGCCTTGGCGGGCGCTTTAGCGGGCGCCTTCGCCGCCTCAGCCGTCCGCTCGCTCGCCGGCACACTGGTGAACGCAAAATTGTCGTAGCTGCTCTCAGCGACGCGGAACCAGAGGAATTGTTCGGCGCGGAATTTGCGCCATTCGGTGTAGATGCGCTTCCAGTGCGGGCTTTTGGCGGAGAGTTCGTCGTAGAGCTCATTGGCCGCTTTCAACGCCGCCTCCATGACCGGCCGCGGGAAGGCGCGCAATTGCGCGCCATCACCCACCAGTTTGCGCAGCGCCTCGGGGTTCTTGGCATCGTATTTCGCCAGCATCAAGGCATTGGCTTCGGCGCACGCGCCTTCCAATGCCGCCTGATAGCTCTTGGGCAGCTCCGCCCATTTCTTTTCATTGACGAAGAAGGTGAGTTCGGCCGAACCTTCCCACCAGCCGGGGTAGTAATAGAACTTGGCAACTTTGTAGAGACCCAGACGCTCATCGTCATAAGGGCCGACCCATTCCGCCGCGTCGATGGCGCCACGCTCGAGCGACGGATAGATTTCACCTGCGGGAATCTGTGTGGGCACCACACCAAGCTTGGCCAATACCTGTCCCGCCAACCCTGCAATGCGGAACTTCAGGCCTTTCAAATCGGCAACGCTCTTAATTTCTTTGCGATACCAGCCAGCCATTTGCGTGCCGGTATTGCCCGCGGAGAAACCCAATACGCCATATTCCTTGTACAGGGCGGCCATGGCTTCGTTGCCGCCGCCAAAATACTTCCACGCGTTTTGCTGACGCGCATTCAATCCAAATGGGATGGCGGTGCCAAAGGCAAATGCCGGGTCCTTGCCGATGTAGTAATACGGCGCGGTATGGCAGCACTCCACCGTGCCGGCTTGTGTCGCATCCAGCACCTGCAACGGCGGCACCAATTCACCGGCCGCCGCAACACGAATCTGAAAGCGCCCCTCGGTGACCTCCGAGACGCGGCGCGCGATTTGCTCCGCCGTGCCGAACAAGGCATCTAGATTCTTGGGGAAACTGGAAGCCATGCGCCAGGTGATGGCCGGTTGCGTCTGCGTTTGCGCGCTGGCCGGCGCGACTACAGCCCCTGCCGCGACACCTACACCCAGTTTGGTCAAAAACGATCGCCTTTTCATGATTCCTCCGTGATATCAGATAGTTTCGGGATGAGACGGATTACAACACTTAACTACGAGAAATTTTCGCGTGCAAACAAATTCGAGTCGCGACACACCAATCTTGGTAACTGCATTTTCGATCAATAAGTATAGTGGATCGCCCGAGCAGCTCGCGGCCCTGAAAATTCCGTGTGACCGTATTCTCGCTCAGACATTAAAACGCGCAGGCGGCAAGCCATCTCGTTGACGTTGCAGCATCATCTCCAATGCCTTTTCGAAATTGAGGACGAACACACGCGTATCGAAAAGAGGGCTATGTTTTTTCGCTTCCTCCAGCCGCGCTTGGACAGCGCGCAACACATCGGGATTTCGCGCCAAGTGCAATGCTATGCGTTCATAGTCGCCCGTATCGCGAGCGATCAGTTCGGGTAGACCCAGGCTATGCAAAAGGCTTGCTGCCACCCGGGTACCGAATCCCCGCCCCAAAACTGTCAACAGCGGCAGCCCGGCCCACAGAGCGTCGCTGGCGGTTGTTCCCCCATTGATGCGCCAGGTATCGAGGAACAAATCGGCAAGCCGGTGCCGTGCCAGATGCTCGGGCTTTGGCAGTGGCCCGGCAAAAATCAAACGCTGCGGGGCAACACCCGCCGCCGCCGCCGCCGCACACAGGTTTGCCCGCGCGGTGGCACTGGTCACCAGCAGCCACAACACGCTTCCCGGCACACCGTCGAGCAGGCGCATCCAACAGGCGAAAACGTGCCTATCCACCTTGTAGCTTTGGTTGAAGCTGCAAAACACGAAGCCTGTCTCCGGCAATCCGACTTCCTGGCGCGAAGGGGTTGTCGCGGCGATGGGCTGCCGGTCGTCATTCACCTGGTAGCAATGAGGCAGTCGAACCACCGCCTCGGTGAATTGCGGTTCGTTCTCCGGTGGCAATACAATTTCGTCGGCGATCACATAGTCGATGAAATCGGCAGCCATGGTGCCCGGATAAGCAAGCCACTGAATCTGCAGCGGCGCGGGGCGCATGGCAAATATCTCATTGCGGTTTCCGCCGCCATAACCCGACAGATTCACCATGATATCCACGCCATCTCGCGCGATACGCGAAGCGCTTTGCTCGAAGGACTCCGCACTGATGTCGACAAACCGGTCGCAGCCCGCTTCGATGCGGCGGCGCCAACTGCTGGCATCATCCCTGCCCCAGGAATAGGCGACGATCTCGAACCGATTTCGCTCATGATGATCGAACATGCCGGCAATCTGGTGCCCCACCGCATTGTTGCGAAAATCACCTGACAAATAAGCGAGGCGGATTTTGGCGTTCTTTGTTTGTGGCCGTAGGCGCTGAATTTGCTCGCGCGCAAAACCATGCCTTGAACGCAGCATCGCCGCATTATCGGCAGCCACGGCCATGGGAATTTGCGGCGGCAGGGGCAAAAGCAACGACACCAAGGGAATCACCCGCGATGCCCAATCCCCGGCGCCTCGCGAGAACTCAGCTTCCAGGCGCGACGTCTCCGCTTCCGCAACCTGCCAATCGCAAGCGTCCATCGAGGGTTTGACGTAATTCATGCGAGCAATGGCATTTTCCGGATTCAAACGCAAGGCCACCTGATAATGTTGGATGGCCGCGTCGGACTGCCCGTCATAGGCCAGCACATTGGCCAGATTGATCCGCGCGCCAACATGGGTTTCGTCCTGCGACACCGCGCGCTTAAGGAAATCCATGCCTTCGTCGAAGCGGCGCTGCTCCATGAGGATCATGCCTAAATTGGAGCTGGCCGCCGCATATTCTGGTTGCGCCCGTAGCGCCTGCCTAAAGCATGTCTCAGCGGCAATCAAATCACCTGAGTGCCAGGCGGCGATGCCCCGCTCATTCTGCGATGACGCATCAGGCGTGGTCCTACTGAAGGCGGCAAACAGCTTGCGGAGCATCGCAATGACTCCTGCGTCAATAGCCCAAACGTTGGTCCGACGCTTAGCTGCCTGCAATGGTCATGCGTTCAAGCAAGATCGAGCCGCACTCTCGTGAGCCGCGCACCAGGGTGTCATTGCCAATGGCGACAATGGATTTGAACATCTCCTTCAAATTCCCGGCGATGGTGATCTCCTCCACCGGATACTGAATTTCGCCATGCTCCACCCAATAACCCGCGGCGCCACGAGAATAGTCCCCGGTTACTTGATTGACGCCCTGCCCCATCAGTTCGGTGACCAGCAGGCCAGTACCCATTTCACGCAACATCCCTTCGAAATCGCGCTCTCCCGATTGCAGGATCAGGTTGTAATTACCGCCGGCATTGCCGGTGGTGGGCATGCCCAATTTCCGCGCCGAGTAGCTGGACAAAAAGTAGCCCTGTACCACGCCCGCTTCGACCACTTCGCGATCATGCGCCAACACGCCCTCATCATCATAGTTGCCGCTGGCTGAACCACGCCGCAGAAATGGACGCTCGGAAATATTCACCAAGGGCGAGAACACCGTCTTTCCCAGGCTATCGACAAGAAACGAGGTCTTGCGATAAAGACTGCCACCGCTCACCGCGGAGACGAAATGCCCAAGTAAGCCATTGGCCACCGGTGCTTCAAATAAAACCTTCGCCTCACGCGTGCCGATCTTGCGACTGCGCAAACGCGCCAGGGCGCGGCGTCCGGCGTAGTCGCCGATGGCCTTGGGCGCGGCGAGGTATTTGCTGGAACGATCCGAGGAATACCAATCGTCGCGTTGCATTGCCTCACCTTCGGCGGCGATTACCGCACAGGAAATGTAATGCCGGGAACTTTGCTGTGCACCGCGAAACCCGGCGCTATTGCCCATGGCATAGTGACTTTGCTGGCAGGACACACTCGCGCCTTCCGAATTAACCACGCGTTTATCCAGGCGAAACGCGGCGCGTTCGGCGGCCTTGGCCATATCGATGGCTTTTTCAACCGGCAGATCCCAGGGGTGAAATAAATCCAGATCGCGCTCTTCCTTACATAGCAACGATGCATCGGGCAAGCCATTGCAATCGTCGCTGGCGGTGAAGCGGGCGATCGACAAAGCCGCATCCACGGTATCTGCGATCGCCTTGGGCGCAAAATCGGAAGTACTGGCATAACCGCGTTGCTTGCCGATGTACACCGTCACGCCTACCGCCTTGTCGCGATTGTGCTCGATGGTATCCACCTCGCCGCAGCGGACCGTGACGGTTTGCCCAAAACTCTCAGAGGCATCGGTTTCGCATTGGCTGGCGCCGCGCGAGGCCGCACGTGTGAGGACATCCTCGACAATGGCGCTAAGCGTATCCTGCGCCACGGAAAATCTGCTGCTGGGCATGTAGGGGCACCCTCTTAAAACCGCTATCATAGCAGCCGATATTGCCAAGGAATCCCGCGCCTATGCTTGCCTCGCGCCCCGAGCACCCCAAGGAAGACAGCGACAAACCGAGCAAAACCCAAATGAAGCAGGTCATGACTGATCTGCAGGCGCTGGGCGAGCGCATGGTGTTGTTGAACACCACGCAGATCGCCGCCATCGAAATGCCCGATTTCTTGCGTGAGGCGGTGCTGGCGGCGCGCGCCATCAAAAGCCATGGCGGACGCCGCAGGCAAATGCAATACATCGGCAAGCTGATGCGCGAAGTCAATGCCGGCCCAATACGCGAAAAAATTTCGCAGTGGGATGGTCAATCGGCAAGCAATGTAGCGCACGAACACGCCATCGAGCGTTGGCGTGCACGGCTCTTGGCCGAAGACAATGCGTTCACCGAGTTCGCGCGTACCTACCCTGGCGCCAACATTGGGCAACTGCGAGCCCTGGTACGTAACGCCAACGCGGAACGCGCGGCCGGCAAGCCGCCAAAAAGTTATCGCGAATTGTTCAAGCGTGTGCGCGAAATTCTCGACGACGCGCTCGCCTCGGGGAAGGACGATAGCGCTGATCTGTCGGCGGAGAATGAGTCTTGAGCGGCGATGAGCTGTTGATTGGCTTGGTGTCAATCAGCGACCGCGCCTCGGCCGGGACTTACAAGGATGAGGGAATTCCATCCCTCAATGAATGGTTTGGCGCCGCGCTCGCCTCCCCCTGGCGCATCCAGGCGCGGCTGATTCCCGATGAACGCGCGCTAATCGAATCAACTTTAATAGACCTGGTGGATAACCTTGGATGCCATCTGGTGCTCACCACCGGCGGCACCGGGCCGGCCCTGCGCGATGTAACGCCCGAAGCAACACTGGCGATAGCTGATCGCGAAATGCCGGGGTTTGGCGAACAGATGCGACGTATCAGCCTGGAATTCGTGCCCACCGCGATTTTGTCGCGACAGGTCGCGGTGATTCGAAAAAAAGCGTTGATCATCAACCTGCCTGGCCAGCCCAAATCGATACGCGAAACGCTCGAAGGACTGAAAAATGCCGAGGGCAAAGCGCTGGTTCCGGGCATCTTTGCCGCAGTCCCCTACTGCATCGATCTGATCGGCGGGCCTTACATCGAAACCCATGAAGCGGTGATTAAAGCATTTCGCCCCAAATCAGCCATTCGACCCAAACCAAGCGCTTGAGCCTCCATTTTTCCGCATAGGTGCCACTTGTCCGAACCACTGGAATGTATTGAAATCGAAACCGCAGCTTCGCCCACAGCCGCGGTGATCTGGCTGCACGGCTTGGGCGCCGACGGCAACGACTTCGCGCCCATCGTCCCGGAACTTGATCTGGCGAATTTGCCGGTTAGATTTATTTTTCCGCATGCGCCCAGAAAAGCGGTGACCATTAATAACGGCATGGTGATGCGCGCCTGGTATGACATCAGCGACGCGGCGATTCGCCGCGAAGACGAGAGCGGCGTGCGTGCCTCGCAAGGATCGATAAACGCCTTAATCGACAAGGAACGTGGCCGCGGCATAGCCTGCGAAAAGATCGTTCTGGCGGGATTTTCACAAGGTGGCGCGATTGCCTTGCACAGCGGATTGCGCTACGCAGAGGCCCTCGCCGGTGTGATGGCGCTATCTTGCTACCTCCCCTTGGCCGACAAATTTGCGCTCGAGGCAGCAAAAGCTAACCAGTCCACCTCGATCTTTATGGGGCACGGTCTGGCCGACCCGGTGGTGACTCATGCGCGTGCGTTGGAGTCGCGCGAAATACTGCGCACCAACGGCTACCAGATCGAATGGCATGAGTACCGCATGCCGCACTCGGTATGCGCCGAGGAGGTCGCGGATATCTCTATGTGGTTGCGGCAGGTACTGAGTGCTTAGACTCGAAGCATCGCGCCGCCGGGTAAATCACTCCGAATCGCGCAGCAATACGCGAAATTTCGCCAATTCGTAATCGTCGCCGCGTTCGACCACCGCCTGCGGCATCAACATGATTTGCTTGCCCTGCGATTCGAACTCCAGATTTTGACCGGCGATAAAAACGCCCGCTCGCATCACCACCAAGGCCTCCGCCGCGCTGGCCACGCCTTGTGCATCCAACAACACGCAAATTTCGCCGCCGTCGGCGCCTCCCTGCGCCCGCAACTGCACCGATTCCATGGTACGCGCCAGGGTTTGAATGCCCACGCTGCCCTGTTGCGGCGACTCGCGGTTGAAGCGCCGCACCATGCCCAATACCCAATTGGTACCCCCTTCGGGCTGCAGGGCGAGTATGCAGCCGATCTTCAACCACTCACCTTTGATTTGCGGAACACTCGCGCCAAACCCCCCGGCGCTCACGTTATCCACGATCCAGCTCTCGGTGGTCACCTCTTCGAAATCCAGGGAAACCGAGGCGCCAAGCGCGCCCAACACGCCATCCAGCCCATGCGTCACGGCGAGGCGCGTTTTCACCCGATGTCGAGGGTGCTTACGTTCCGGCGGTTTGCTCGACCAGTACAAAGCCAGATGCCGCAGTACATCCAACACCATCGCAGGCTCGTATATGCCGCCCAAATTGACGCTGGAGGGTACGAGATTGGTGGACTTGACCTTGGTGATCAGTTCATCCAACTCTTGCATCGCTCGGCCGGCGGCGAAAAATCGCAATGTCGGCGCGCGTTGCGGCGGTCGCGCGATGCGCAATGGCGGGTGATTGGTGGCCAAATCGATCCAATAGGCAATATCGGGTTGTTGCTCCAATACCAAGGTGAAGGAGGCCGAAAAGTGCGCGATCAAACGCTCGGCCAATTCAATCTCCACCGGCAACAGACTATCGGGGGAGGAAGAGGCCAACATCACGGCGCGAAGAAACTCTTGTTCGGGGGAAGATTCGCCAGGCACCGCCGGGTAGGCGACGACTTTGTTGCGCGCAAATTTTCGGTTTTCGGCGAGCGCATAGACTTTCGCCACACTACCCCAGAGACTTTCCTCGAAAGGCCCGTAGCGCATGTACTGCCAGCGCATCTGCAGCGACAGAGAACGCAGCGCGCGCACACATAGCAACACGATGCTCCCCTTATAGGCCTCGGTGCCTTTGGCGCCGGAACCATAGGCCTCGACGCAGGAAGAAAACGCCAATGCCGCCTGCCGCAAATAACCATGAATCGAGCCCCACAGCCGGCCTTCCTGAAACTTCGACATACGCGCATTGGCCAAATATTCCTTGATCAATTTGCGAAGTGGTACTTGTGCGGCGTCATCGGTCAGACACAATATTTGCGAGCGTAATTCGGGCTTGAAGCCCTCGACGCTGGATAAGGAATCCATCCAATGACCCAGTTCTTCCAGCGCCTTATGCGCGTCGTTGGCCGGAATTTCATCCAGGATCTTGCGGGCCTCTTTGAGATCCGACATGGGATGATCCGGCTTGCCACCGCCAAAGATCTTAAGCATTAGTCCTCCACTCGCACGAAAAAATACGCACACCACGCTAATATTGCGAGTATCGCAAATATGCATGCCTTGCGCCCAGAATGCGAAAATTCGCTAGCAAAGGGCTACACTGTCGGCTTCCTTAGTCGAGGTCAAATCGCATCGCGATGCCATCCCTACCCGATACCACCACAGCGCCGCCCCAGAAGTCTTTGTCGACGCGATTCTCCGTTACGCAAAGCGAATTCCTGCACGAGCGCATTGCCCTTCTCTATAGGCTAAGCGGCGAAGACACGCCGATGATTTTGCTGGTCGCCTCGATCGCGGTATTCGCGTTGTGGGGCGTGGTGAAAGTATCGTTGCTGTTGGCCTGGGCGCTGTGGCTAATTGCCGCCAGTGTGGCGCGTTTTCTTCTGGCGCGCCTATATCAACGGGTTCAGCCTCCGCCAGATCAGGCGGCGCGTTGGGAAAATATCTTCTGCCTGGTGAGCACCACACTGGGCGCCGGATGGGGCATGTCACTGCTAGTCGTGACTTCCCAGGCGCGCTCGGTGCCCGAGCTCACGGTCGCCTTTCTGTTGTCCACCATCAGTATGGGACTGCCGCCTTCGCTGGCGCCCAGCCCCAAAGCGTTTGTCAGTTTTGTGCTGCCGATTCTCGCGCCGGTTGTGGCGATGATGTTCGCCTCAGGCGGCGAGGTGAACACCGCGACCGGCTTGCTGCTACTCATCTTCACCGGCGTGCTGCTCTCCCTGTATATATCGGCGCATCGAGCGCTGATGACGACCCTCGCCAGGGGGCGAGAAAACGCCAATCTTCTGGATAAGCTGCGCGAGGCGGAAAAAAGCGTCTCCGCCGCGCTGCGCGAGCAGGAAACGATTTTCGAAACCGCTGCGGTGGGCCTGGCATTCGTCACGGATGGAAAAATCGTTCGATGCAACCGCAGGCTTGGCGAAATTCTAGGACGCGCTCAAGACGACCTCACTGGAAAACCGCTCGATTTGCTCGATAGCGTGGCCTCGCGTGATCGTTCCATGCCCATGTCTGGGCGCCATGCCGCGACAATGTCCGCTGCCGCAAGCGCCGAGGAAATCTCACATCGGCGTAGTGATGGGACATTGCAATGGCTCGCGGTTGAGAGCCGCCACGTAGAACCGGGCAACGCTCTGGCTGGAAAAATCGTCTCCATCATCGACATCACCGAGCGCAAAACGGTCGAAGCCGAATTGATGAAGGCCACCGAGCGCATCGATCTTGCGGTGCGCACCTCCGCGCTTTCGGTATGGGAATGGGATGAGGCGCGCGGCTCGCTCTACATGGATGCCGCGTGGCCGGTGATGTTGCGCGCCCAGGGTAAGGAGTCCTACCTAACCCTCTCCGAGATGGAAAAACTGATTCATCCCGAAGACGTTGAACGTGCCAACGCAGTGCGTATTGAATGCATCAAAGGCATCGTGCCGCACCTATCCATGGAGTTTCGCGTGCACTGCGCAACTGGCGAATGGATTTGGATCCATACGCAAGGAGAAGTCGTTGAGCGTGATCAAGGTGGCCGCGCGCGCCGCCTGGTGGGCACCAACGTCAATGTGAGCCAAAGAAAACTCGCCGAGGCCGAGTTGTTCGCCGCCTTGCAGCGCGAAAAAGAATTGAACGAAATGAAATCGAAATTCGTCTCCATTGCTTCGCACGAATTGCGCACCCCCTTGACCAACATTCTCTCCTCGGCGGAACTCTTGCAGCATTATTCGGCGACGCTCTCCGACGAAGATCGCGCCAAGCTGCTCGAAGCCATCAAAGACGCGGTGCTTGGCATGACCACGCTCATCAACGACGTATTGTTGATTGGCCGCAGCGGCTCGGGTAAATTGAAATTCAATCCGGTGGCGCTCGATTTAGAAGAAGCGCTCTCGGGCCTCGTCGATGCCCTGCGCTTTAGCCACGGCGCCAAGCATCAACTGGTCTTCAAATGTGAACTGCAACAACGACAACGCTTGATCGACGAACAATTGCTGCGCCACATTGTCATCAACCTTTTGACTAACGCGCTCAAATATTCGAACGCCGGCACCACGGTGTCGTTTAGCGCCGCTGAATCTGGAGACGAAGTTTCGTTGACGTTTGTCGATCAGGGCATAGGCATTCCCAACGACGACCTACCCAAATTGTTCGAAAGCTTCCACCGCGCCGCCAATGTGGGCGACCGGCCGGGCACTGGTCTTGGACTTGCCATCGTCAAATCAGCGGCGGAATTGCATGGTGGTGGAATTTTGGTGACCAGCCAAATTGGCGTGGGATCGACATTTCGCGTGCGCATCATCGCGCGTCCGACCTAGGGTCTCGCATGGCCAAAATCATCGTGATCGAGGACGAGCTGCAAATCCGGCTCAATCTTCAAATGATGCTCAAAGCAGAAGGACACGATGTGGCGCAGGCTGCCAATGGCAGGGAGGGCCTGGAGCGCATCGCGGCGAATCGGCCGGACCTGGTGCTGTGCGATGTGATGATGCCCGAGCTCGACGGCTTCGGGGTACTGGAGGCTTTGCGCGCCAAGCCGGAGAATGCCGATTTGCCTTTTGTATTTCTCACCGCGCTGGATGATCGAGCCAGCATGCGCCGCGGCATGAATCTTGGCGCGGACGACTTTCTCAACAAACCCTTCACCCGCGATGAACTGCTGGAAGCGATAAAAACGCGCCTAGCCAAGCATAAAAAAACCTTGGATGCGCTCTCCGAGAGAATCGTCGCTCAACCCGACGAAATGCGGGCTCGCTTCCGTGGCCGGGCCACTGGCCAACCCGATGCGCCAATCGATGATTCGCGTGCCGCGGGCAGCACCGGCAAAATGCTGGTTGGCACGGTGCTTTTTTCCGACATCCGCAATTTCACCACCATCTCCGAACGGCTGACCTCGGCGCAGACCGCTGAACTGTTGAACGCCTATTTTCAGAAGGCCTGCGCGCCGGTGCTGGCGCAAAAGGGGCGTGTGGTTAAATTGCTTGGGGACGGCATGATGGCGGTGTTTGCCTCCGATGATCCGACATACAACCACGCGCGCGCCGCGTTGATGGCCTCACTTGGGATAGCTTTGGTCGCCTACCGCTTTGGCGATTGGATCCACGAACGTCACGGCGAATACACCCTGCCTAAGTTCTCCGTGGGTGTTGGCATGCATAGTGGCGAAATGATCGAGACCAACATGGGCCCCGTCGGCGGCAACTCCGCGACCTTAATTGGCGACAGCGTCAACGTAGCGGCGCGGCTCGAAGCGCAGACCAAGGAAATGGGTTGGCCGGTTATCGCCAGCCGCGCCACGGTGGATGCCGCGGGGCCTGGCATTATTACCGGCAAGACCGTGATGCTCGACCTGCGCGGTCGCAGCCAACAAATCGAGGCGGTGGAAATCACCGGCACAGATAAAGCGCTTCCCGGCCTGGATGAATCCGGCGAATTGCCGCAGGGCATTCGCGACGCATTGGCCTCCAATGCGCAACACGCGGCGAGCATGGCCAAGTCGGTGCTAAGCGAAACCCTGCGCATGATTACCTCCGACCTCGCCAACGCCATCAATGGCGTCGCGCCGCCCACCATCTCCGGCTATCGCATCATCTCCAAGATTGGGCAAGGTGGCATGTCGCACGTGTATCTCACCTGTCGCGATAGCGACGGCACCAAGGTGGTGTTGAAAATTCTCAACGTTCGCCCCGCCGACGACGCCGAGATGTTTCAACGTTTTGCCCAGGAGTACGCGTTGATTTCATCGGCGCAGCACAACAACGTGGTGCAAATATTCGATCATGGCTTTACCGATGACTATGCCTTCATTGCCATGGAGTACCTGCCCAAGGGCACGTTAAACGACGCCATGGGCAAAGGATTGGATGCGCGCCAGTGCCTCTCCATCCTCGCGCAGTTGTCCGGTGGCCTGGCCGAAATGCACGCGCGCGGCATTATTCATCGCGATCTCAAACCGGCCAACATCATGGTGCGCGACGATGGCACCATGGCAATCGCCGATTTTGGTATCGCGAAAAAACTGGAAACCGGCCCGCAAAATACCCGCCACGGAGAACTGTTCGGCACGCCCTATTACATCGCCCCGGAACTCATTGAGGCGCAACCGGCTTCGCAGCAATCGGATATCTATAGCCTGGGAGTCATTTTTTACGAAATGCTCGCCGGTAAGAAACCATTTGATGCGCCGGTCATCTCGGAACTTATCGCGCAGCACCTGCGCGCGCCAATTCCGCGATTGCCGGTTGCGCTGGCCGAATTTCAACCCATGGTTGACCGGATGCTGGCGAAAAATCCCGCGCATCGATTCGCCGATGCCAGTCAGTTGTTGGATGCCGTCGATACGCTGTGGAGCGCGCGCGCGACGCGAACGCAGGGCGCGTAGCACGCGCGTAATGTTGCGGCCGGCGCCAACTCGCGCAAGGTAAAAACCTTGAAGAACCGCATGGATATTGGTGCTGGCGAGACGAATCGAACGCCCGACCTACTGATTACGAATCAGTTGCTCTACCGACTGAGCTACGCCAGCCCGCGTGGAACTACGCTAGACCACGACAACTTACGTGGTTGCTGCTTATCGCGAGGCGGAATTATAGTCGAATCAAGCTTCTGTTAGCGTGATCGGTTGGCGAACTTAGGCAAAGAATACGGTTGGCTTGATTTCCACCGCATCACCGCACCATAGGGCGGAATAGAGGGGGATAAACCGTTCTATCCTGCTCTACGGGCAAGCCCGCCATGCGCGATAGTAGCCTTGCGCAACTCGAACGACATTGTTCTCGCCGATAGCAGGTCGTATCATCACCATCAATAAACCGATTTGCCCCCCCGTATTTCCGCGAATCGCGCCACGTCCTTGGTTCGGAGTTCATACTTAGCCCATGAATACACGCGATGAACCGATATTCGACCCCTTGTCGGCAAGCGCGAATAGCGACATGGACGTGCTGCTGCGGCGCATAGCCGACCTCGAAGCCAAGCTAGCCGCCAAGCAGACTTCTGCGGTGGTTCAGGACAAAGAGAGCAACGAAAAATTTAGACGCAAAAAATTCGGCTGCGAAAAGTACCGCAGCGAAAAATCCACGCAAACGGAACTACTACGAATCGCGGCCGAAACGGCGCGCATCATTGCCTGGGAGTGGCACCCTGAGAGCGGCGCGATTCGTTGGGGATCGAATCCGGAATGGCTATTGGGTCCGCCGCCCAAGCGAGACGCTAGATCCGGCGATTTGCTTCCCGCAAATAACGATTCGGAGAGCTTTAGCCACGCCAAGGCATACCCCGGTTTCGAGCAAATGATCCTGCAAGACGACCTGGCCAACCTGCTTGCCCTGGCGCGCGCCAGTTTAATGAACGGCAACGGCTTCGCCGATTCGTTTCGCCTGCGCCGCACCGACGGCGAGGTACGTTGGATACTGGTACGCGGCGAAGTGACGCTTCATGGCGGCGCCAAACGCCTGATTGGCGTTGCCGTGGACAATCATGAAAGGCGGCAGGCGGAGATGCAGGCCGAGCAATTGTCGCGGCAGCACCGCGCGCTGCTGGATAACCTTCCCGACCTCGCCTGGACCAAGGATCTTGAAGGCCGCTACACCGCGGTTAATCGCGCGTTCGCGACGAGCCTCAATCTCGAACCCGGAGAAATTATCGGCAAGTACGCCGCCGATTTCATGTCGTCACCGGGCAAATCGGGCTTGCTCGCGCAGGACGAGGAGGTGATAAAAACTCGCAAGACAATTCGCCACGAGGGCCGCTACCAAGTGGGCCACAAG
This sequence comes from Burkholderiales bacterium, assembly GCA_046153355.1. Taxonomy (GTDB): domain Bacteria; phylum Pseudomonadota; class Gammaproteobacteria; order Burkholderiales; family SG8-39; genus 2-02-FULL-62-17. Next base: position 4,143 of record JBJXEY010000054.1, on the reverse strand, counting down.
AATGGTTGGACCGAAGTCGTCAAGGCGCCGATTCTTGACCGCACCGGCAAAGTCATCGGCGTAGTGGGCGTGTCGCACGACATTACCGAACGCAAACGCATCGAAGACCAACTCGCCGAAAACGAAAAACGTTTTCGCGCTTTCGCTGAAATGAGCGCCGATTGGTATTGGAAGCAGGATGCCGATTTTCGCCTGGTCGAATTAACCGCGAGCCACGGCAACGCGCCTATAGCGTCCTCGGTCGCGGTGGGTTGTCGGCGCTGGGAAATTCCCGGTATTGACCAGTACTCATCCGATTGGCAGGTGCATAAAGCCGACCTCGAAGCACATCGCCCATTCCGCGATTTCGTGTTCGCCATAGTCGGCATGGACCGCCGCCGCATCTGGTCGCGCGTCAGCGGCGTGCCCCTATTCGATGCCACAGGAACATTCCTCGGTTATCACGGCATCGGACGTGACATTACCGCGCAAATGCGCGTCACGGAAGAATTGCGGGTGACGCAAGAGCGTCTCGATCTGGCATTGAAAGGCTCGCGATTGTGTCTCTGGGACTTGGATATTCGCACCGGGTCGATTTTTTTAAGCGATGGATGGTCGCGTTTTCTTGGCGATGGCGAGGCGCCGACACAGACGACTCTTGAAGCGCTGTACGCGAGCGTGCACCCTGACGATATCGCCGGCGTCAAGGCTGCATACCTCGCGGCGGTGCGCGGCGACAAAGAACACTACGAAATAGAGCATCGCAGCCGTATCGCGGATGGCAGCTATCGTTGGCTGTATTCGCACGGCAAGGTTACCGCGCGGGATGCCGAGGGGCGCGCCGCGCGCATGAGCGGCACCAACCTGGATACCGACGAACAAATAAAGATGCGCGAGGCCTTGACTCAAGCCAAGGAAGCGGCGGATTCCGCCAACCGCGCGAAAAGCAGCTTTCTCGCCGCCATGAGTCATGAAATTCGCACGCCGATGAATGGCGTAATGGGCATGTTGGAGCTGCTTGAGTTGAGCGGCCTTGCGCCCGCGCAACGCGAAACGGTGCAAACCATCCGTGGGCAAGCACACGACCTGCTGAGTCTGATCGACGAAATACTCGACTTTTCCAAAATAGAAGCGGGGCAACTCACGATTCGCGCCGAACCCTTGAGCATCGCCCATCTGATCAAGCAAATTGGATCGCTTTATCGGGAGCTTGCCGTCAAGAAGGGCCTCGAATTCTCGATTGAAATCGATTCCGGACTATCGCCAACCCACATCGGCGATAGCTCGCGTATTCGTCAGATTGTTGGCAATTTTCTCTCCAACGCGATCAAATTCACCACTCGAGGGGGCATCCGTCTTCAAGTCGAAAATGCGCAATGCGACACCTCGGACGCAGCTTCTCACTGGGACCCACGCGAGAACATTGTTATCAGCGTCGCCGACACCGGTATTGGCATCGCGCCGGAAGACCAGGAAAAGTTATTTAAACCTTTTGTTCAAGTCGATTCGCGCACCACGCGCCGCTTCGGCGGCACCGGCCTTGGCCTATCCATATGCAAGCGTCTGGCAGAAGCTATGTCCGGCGAAGTCACCATGCGTAGCTCACCGGGCGAGGGCACAACAATGATTCTTGGCATCGCCTTGCCACCGGGCGAAGGCATTTACGTCCCCGAAGATGATTCAATCAATAGCCCTCCTGCATGGCAAGCACCCGATCTGAATTCCATTGCGATGTCGGTGGCTCCAGGCGATCCCATTCTCGTTGTGGACGATCACGTCATTAATTTACGACTGGTTCAACGGCAATTGGAACTGCTCGGATACCGGTCCGATAGCGCGACCGACGGCCTCGATGCACTGAACAAGTGGCGACGCGGAAAATACTCGCTGCTAATCACCGACTGTCATATGCCCGCCATGGATGGCTACGAGCTGGCAGATGCCATACGCAGCGAGGAAAAAGAACCCGGTCGCGCCGGGCGTATTCCCATCATTGCCTGCACCGCGAATGCGCTGGCGGGCGACGCGGAGCTTTGTATTGCCGCTGGAATGGACGACTACATTGCCAAACCGGTATCGATGGCCGCGCTGCAGGGGAAACTCATGCGTTGGCTGCCAGAACGATTGCCGCCTAGCGCCCTCGCGGACCTGGCTCGTGTCTCGCCGGAGGGTGCAAATTTGAAAGATGCATCGGAGGGGCCGCTGCAATTTCCCTTGCGGATCACTCTCGAACCAGATGCGTGTTCGGCGTCCGCACTCGCGCGTCCGGGCGCACAGGTACCTACTGAGGATACTCACAAGCAGCCGGAACCTGTTTTCAATCCGCGCGCCTTAGTTGAGTTTTCCGGTGGGGATCGCGATGCCGAGCGCGAAATTCTTGGCCAATTTCGCGACGCCAACGCAAAGGATTCGAGCCTGTTGCTTCGTGCGATCGAAGAACGCGATCTCACCAACGTGCGACATGCCTCGCATCGCATCAAGGGAGCTTGCCGCGCCATCGGCGCCATTCCGCTGGCCGAAATCTGCGGTCAAATCGAGAATTCCGCAAGGACCTCGCAGTGGCCGGAAATCGACGCGGCGCGGGAATCGTTCGTCGCGCAGCGCGAGACCCTTAACCTGCATTTGCAGTCTTTTAGCGAAGCGTCGAAGCCCTAAAAGACAGCACTCCGTGTCGAAGTCTGTATATCCTACCCGTTGAAGCCTTATGGGCCCTAAACGTTAAAGAGTGCGCGCCATACGCCGATATATGAGTAGTTCCACGATTGCCAGCATCATCCCGCATGGGAACCCGTCGCCATTCGCGCCGCCTTCCCAAAGCTAGTTTCAAACGTGATCGCCACCAGTCAGCCCAACCAAAGTCGAGGGCGCCATGAAGAGTGTGCTTTTGTGTAACAGCAGTGCCGCGGAGATCGAGCTCCTGCGCGTCGCGCTGGGCAATAAATTCGCGGTGCATTCGATGACCTCGTGGAAGCCGGGCGCCATCGATCTGGGTGGCATGAGCGCGGTATTGGTGGATTCGAATTTCACTGATAACCAGGGCCTGGATTTCATTATGGAGGTAAATGCCTTTGCGCACCTGCCGGTGCTGATTGTCACGCCCCCTGACGACCCGCATTGCGCCATCGAAGCGCGCCGCATTGGGGTTTTCAATTACCTGGTAAAAACCGAAAGGCTCTATTCGGTGCTGGAAATGGCGCTTACCGAAGCGGTCGAAAAATTCAACGACGGCGAGGAAACCAAACGGGTGGTGCTCGCGCAACGCCAGCGCATCACCGATCTGGAAAAAGAAATCGCGCGCCTCAAACAAAGCGGGCAAACTGCGAGCCTGCCAGCGCCGCAACCTGCGGATAAAAACCGCCAACTTCTGGCGGGCATCGTGGAACGGCTGAAAAAAGGGGAGGTCAACTTGCCCTCCTATCCCGAGACCAGCGTGAAGCTATCGCGCCTAATGCGCGATCAGGCGGGCATTGGCCAGGTGGCGAGGATGCTGGAGGCCGACGTGGCGATCTCGGCGAAACTAATCAGCGTTTCCAACTCCGCGCGCTATCGTGGCGTCAAACCCAACAAAACCGCGGAACAGGCAATTTCGGTGTTGGGACTATCCATGACCAAGAATTACGTCGACCTAATCGCCAACCGGGCGCTATACGTCGTAAAAAACCCGAAATACATGCCAAGGCTACGTACGTTATGGGAGCATTCCGTAGCCTGCGCGCATGCCTCGCGCGCCATGGCCGAATTGGGCCGCATCGAGGAGCCCGACGAAGTATTCACCATGGGTATGTTGCACGACATTGGAAAATTGCTATTAACCCAAGTGACTGCCGAAATGGAGGCCGATGGCACATTCGATACCCCATTGGACGACGCGGAGTTGGACGCATTTCTTCAACAACACCACGGTTTTTTCGGCGGTAAATTGCTCGAGATCTGGAAGCTGCCGAAAAAACACGCGGAAGCGGCGCGCTATCACGACAACCTGGACACCGCGCCCGCGATCAGCCGCGAATTGCTCGCCGTGCATTTGGGTAATCTGTTGGCGAAAAAAATCGGCTTTGGGAAATTCGAGCCAAACGTATGGGAAATCGAAGCCCCCAAGAGCGCCACGCCGCTGAAAATCGACTTGAACCAACTGGCCGTGGTGGCGAAAGAAATCGTCACATT
>JBJXEY010000050.1:0-3521 GCA_046153355.1 Burkholderiales bacterium | reverse complement strand
GATGTGATGCGCGAAGCGCAGCGCGCGCGCGGCGAGAAGCCGCGCTACGACGGGCGCTGGCGGCCGGAAAACTTAAGGACCAACGGCTTAACGCCGCCCCCTGGCGCGCAACCGGTGATTCGCTTTCGCAATCCCGATGACGGTGAAGTCACCTTCAACGATTTAATCAAAGGCCCGATCACCATCGCCAACGCGGAGTTGGATGACCTCGTGATCCTGCGCGCCGACGGTGTACCCACCTATAACTTTGGCGTGGTGGTGGATGACCTGGACATGTCGATCACCGATGTGATTCGCGGCGACGATCACGTCAACAACACCCCACGCCAGGTGAATATTTTTCGCGCCCTGAATGCGGCGTTGCCACGTTTTGCCCACGTGCCGATGATTCTCGGGCCCGACGGCGAGCGCCTATCCAAACGCCATGGCGCGGTGAGCGTGATGCAATATGCCGAAGATGGCTTTCTGCCCGATGCCATGGTTAATTACCTTTCGCGCCTGGGTTGGTCCCACGGGGATGCGGAATTGTTTCCGCGCGAAAAACTCATCGAATGGTTCGACTTGGAACATGTCAGCCGTTCGCCAGCGCAATTCGATCCGGCCAAGCTGCGTTGGATGAATCACCAGTATATGAAGGTCGCGGATAACGCCACGCTAGCGAAACTTGCCGCGCCAAGGATTGAGCGCGAAGGCGGCAGATTGAGCGACGGCCCACCTCTGGAAGCGGTGGTCGGATTATTCAAAGACCGCGCCGAAACTCTCAACATCCTGGCCGATTCGACCATGATGTTTTATCGCGAGTTACACGCCGATGCGGCGCTAACGGCGCAGCACCTCACCGATGCGGTGCGCCCTGCCCTTGCCGATTTGCAATCCATGCTGGCCGAGCTTACCGATTGGTCGCACGACCCGATCAACGCCGCGATTCAAGAAGTGATGAAACGCCACAAACTCAAAATGCCGGCCCTGGCGATGCCGGTACGCGTGGCGGTATTTGGTTTAGCGCAGACACCCGCGTTGGCGCAGGTGTTGGCGTTGGCGGGGCGAGAGCGTGTGTTATCGCGCTTGCAGCGCTATAGCGCGTATTAGGCGTTCAATCGCGAAAGCGGCCTGATTGCCGGGCGCTCAATGCCCGGGCGTTACGATCACAATATGCTCGCGGCTGAGATTTAAAAACCGCACGTTAAGCACGATACGGCCTTCCGATTCGCGCACCTCGGCATCGGTCAAGGCAATAAAATCTTTCGCTTCGTTGATGTAATCGGTGACACGCGCGCCGGGCACCAGATCGATGTAACCCTTGATCCGATAGGTGGGGGTAAGAATGGTGACTTTGGTGCGAGTTTCGATATCGTCGGCCATGTTCGTGCTCCTTTTCAAACCTGACTGAGGCATGTTACCTCAAAGATAATTGACAAGAATTAATAGGCCGAAATGCCGGCCAATGCTGTTCAATGGATATTATTAATTCTCATATTGATATAAATTGAAGAACGAGGGCGCATTTCTCGCGCATTCTCCATAGAGAATGCTCCACCTTCATTCGCCCCCCGGCGCGTCAGCCGCCGGCCCCTGCAACTGCGCATGGGTATCGAGCTCCTGCGCCTTGCGCCCGCCCCGCGATGAAGACGGGCTTGCAACGCTGCCCGCTCGCAGCACTTTGGCCATGTCGACACAACGCACCGCCAACGCTCCGGCACCTTCATGAAGGAGTATTGAATCCTGCACGTAGCGGATGTTGTTCTCCATATCCTCGGCGCTCCAGCCGCGTGAATGGGCAATATAAGGGTACTGCGGATACTGGCATCCGATCTCGGCGAAGAACCCCAACATCTGGCCCGCCACCGCCTGAACATTGTCTTGACCGCCGGTGATGATGAAGCCGGCCACTTTATTGTTGAGCAGCGACTTCCCCGCGATGGTCTCCTGGTTCTGAATGCAGTTCATGCGTTCGACCATTTTGAAATACAGGCTGCTGGCCGCGCCCCAACGGATCGGTGTGGTGACCAGAATCACATCGGCCCAGTGCACCAGGCCTTCGTAGACTTTATCCAGTTGATCGTTGGGGTCCATTTGGGTAATCGAACAGGGCCAAGTACAGGCGCGCGCCGCTTTCGAATAAAACCCTTCGCAGGCGCGAAAATTTAATTCGCGCAGGCGAATCAGTTGCGTATCGCAATCAAGCTCAGTCTTCGCATGCGACAACGCGCTCTCCAACAGATCATCGGAGGTGCTGTAACGGGGCTGGCCGTCAGTCATCGCGGTGGTGGAGATTCCCAGCACACGTATCTGCCCGGCGTTAGGCACCACCGGGCGCGCCAATGGATGCGGCGCGTGTATTTTTTTGGAACGCTGCGAGATCGGCTTGGCGCGCAGCAGAAGGCGACCGGCCTCTTCCTTGACCTCGTAGGAAGGCACCGCATCTTCTTCATAACCCGGTTCACCCTTGCCGGTGCGATGATGAAATTTCCAGTAATGCCAGGGACACACCACGTAATCGCCATCGAGCTTGCCATGCCCCAGCGGGCCACCCACGTGGTTGCAGACGCCGGAAATGGCACCGAATTTGCCGTCCCGATAACTCAAAGCTATGCGCGTGCGGCCCAGTAAAACTTGTTGCACGTCCTGTTGTTTCAGTTCGTCGACCGCACCTACATCCACCCAATCTGCTTGAGGCATTGTTCCTCCAAAATAACGATCAACTTTACTTGGCGTGCAACCAACAAGCGACACTGCGTGTCGCTGTGAGCTGCGTAACACCAGGGTATTGCCCGCGGCACTCCGCACGAACATCGCGACAGCGCGGATGAAAGTGACAACCCGAGGGAGGATTCACCGGCGAAGGCAACTCGCCTTCGAGTTTGATGACGGCTCGCCCCTCCCCCGCATCGATACGCGGCACGGCAGATAACAAGGCCTGGGTATAGGGATGCTTAGGCGAGCCCAGCACCTCATCGGTCGAGCCACGCTCGACGATTCGGCCCAGATACATCACCGCAACTTCGTGCGCCAGGTACTCGACTACCGCGAGGTTGTGGGTGATAAAAAGATACGCCAGACCCAACTCCTTTTGCAGGCGCGCAAGTAGATTCAAGATTTGCGCCTGCACCGAAACATCCAGCGCGCTGGTGGGTTCATCGCAGATGATGAGACGCGGTTCAACGGCTAAAGCGCGGGCGATGGCAATGCGCTGCCTTTGGCCACCGGAAAATTCATGCGGATAACGCGCCAGCGCCGCTTGCGGCAGGCCGACTTGATCGAGCAGTTGATCGAGGCGTTTTTGCCGCGCCTCGGGCCCCGCGCCCACTTTGAGCGCGCTCATGCCCTCCAGCAAAATTTCCTCCACGCGCATACGCGGGTTAAGCGATGCATAAGGGTCTTGAAAAATAATCTGGAACTCACGACGGCGAAGACGTAGGGCTTCGCCGCGCAGTTGCGTCAGATCGACGCCATCGAATGACACCTCACCGGCAGTGGGCCTGATCAATTGCAGAATCGCCTTGCCCACGGTGGTCTTGCCG
>JBJXEY010000030.1:0-6866 GCA_046153355.1 Burkholderiales bacterium | reverse complement strand
CATATCCAGCATGTCCCGGTAGTAGTAAAGCCCAAATCCCAAGCCCAAAATCAGAATTACAAAAACCAATCTTTTAGTTGTCATAATGCGCATTACTTTCCGAATGAAAAATGATTCGATTCCAACCCTGAAGGATAAAGGATTTTGCTCAATAAATACTTGGTGTTACAGCGATTGGCAGGAACTTGTCAGGTAACAGCGAATGTCTCCTGGATAGAATGTTTCGAACAGAACTAAATTTAATAAAAATAACTTGTGCGACGCAGCAAAATTTGGGCGAAGCAGTTGCGCCCTAAAGACTTAGACTGTGCCGCGAGCCAATCAATATCCAGACAAAGGAGTCGAAGTGAAAATCGCAGCAAACGTCACGGAACTTATTGGGAATACGCCGCTGGTTCGCTTAAATCGGCTCACACAAGACTGCAACGCCCAAATTGCCGCAAAACTCGAATTTCAGAACCCTGCCCACAGCGTCAAGGATCGCATTGGTCTGTCGATGATCGAGGCCGCAGAAAAAGCCGGCAAGATCAAGCCCGACACAATCATTCTTGAACCCACCAGCGGCAATACGGGGATTGGTCTTGCCATGGTGTGCGCGGCGCGTGGCTATAAGTGCACGCTGGTCATGCCCGAGACAATGAGCAAGGAGCGGCGCATGTTGTTGCGTGCCTATGGCGCCGAGTTGGTTCTAACGCCTGGGCCGGAACGCATGCCGGGTGCGATTCGCAAAGCCGAAGAAATGGCGGCGGCCGATGCGCGCTACTTCATTCCGCAGCAGTTTGAGAATCCCGCCAATCCCGAGGTACATCGCCGCACCACCGCCGAGGAAATCTGGCGCGACACCGATGGCCAAGCCGATTATCTTATTTCCGGTATAGGGACCGGCGGCACCATCACTGGCGTGGGCGAAATCTTCAAGGCGCGCAAACCCTCATTCAAGTGCGTGGCCGTCGAGCCCGATGCATCCCCAGTGCTCTCCGGCGGCGCGGCGGGATCGCATCCGATTCAAGGTATCGGCGCGGGATTTGTGCCAAAAATTCTCAATACCAAAATTTACGATGAAATTATTCGCGTCAAGAATGACGATGCCATGGATATTGCTCGGCGCATGGCACGCGAGGAAGGTCTATTGGTCGGCATTTCATCCGGTGCGGCGGTGTGGGCGGCCCTGGAAGTGGGCAAGCGCGCGGAAAATAAAGACAAACTCATCGTCGTCATCATTCCCTCGTTTGGCGAGCGCTATCTGAGCACGCCGCTATTTGCCAATTTGGCCGATTAACGTTTCGGATTTTCGCGTGACGAAATGTCAATGTTGAGAAAGGCCTCCTATGCCGCGCCATGTTCTGAAGATTGTTGCGACGGGTTTTGCGCTTGCTACTGCCGCGGCATCGATCTACGCCCAGACAGCCAACTATCCGAACCGTGCGATTAAAATATTGGTGGGCTATCCGCCGGGCGGGGCCACCGACATCGTGGCGCGCGTGGTGGGGAACGCCCTAGCGTTACGCATTGGTCAGGCCGTCGTGGTGGAGAATAAGGCTGGTTCGGCGAGCAATATCGCGGCGCTTGAGGTCGCCAGGGCAGAACCCGATGGCTACACGCTGCTGCATGGTCCCGACAATTTGTTTTTGACGAATCCGCAAATTTACGGCAACAACATGCCACTGGACCCCTTGAAGGATCTGGTCGCCGTATCGAGCCTTGCCGCCAACCAATTGATTCTCGCGGCCCACCCTTCGGTCAAAGCCAATAACTTGCGCGAGTTTGCCGACCTGGCGCGTGCCAGCAAACCGCCCTTGTTTTATGCCTCCATAGGCAACGGCAGCATGCATCACATCGGCATGGAAATTCTCAAAGAACATTTGAAGATCGATCTCACCCACGTGCCTTATAAGGGCGGCGGCCCGGCCGGTTCAGCGCTTCTTGCCGGGGACGTGCAGGTGATGTTCGGCGGTGGATCTTTAGGGTCACTGATCGCCGCCGGCAAGGTGCGGGCGCTGGGCGCCACCGGTGCGAAGCGTTCACGTGTATTACCAGACGTGCCCACCATCGGCGAGATCTATCCCGGCTACGAAGTATTGATTTGGCATGGCACCTTTGCGCCAGCAAAAACACCTCAACCAATACTAGAGCGCCTGCACCGAGAAATCAGCGCGGCCTTGCAGCAGGCCGATGTAGCTGAACGCCTGATCAAATCCGGCTCGGGCGATCCCTACATCACCACGCGCGAAGAGTTCGCCGCGCGCATCCGCGCCGACAGCGCAAAATTCGGCAAAGTGGTCGGCGCACTTGGTATCAAGCTCGAGTAACAAACAACCTGCACCGGCAGTTGCTGGGATAATCGCGCCGTTTAATTTTCCGCATCGCGCGATTCCATGATCGAAGTTCCGGTTCTAATTGTTGGCGGTGGCCCGGTGGGTCTCGCCCTCGCCGCCGACTTGGGCTGGCGCGGCGTGGATTGTCTGTTGGTCGAACAATCCGACGGCATCATTCGCACGCCCAAAATGAACGAGGTGAATATCCGCACCATGGAGTTTTGCCGCCGTTGGGGCATAGCGGATGCAGTGCAGAACTGCCCCTTCCCCGACGATCATCCGATGGACGTGGTGTTTGTCACCGCCATGGATGGCTACGAATTGGCGCGCCTGCCACGGCCATCCCGTCGCGACGACAACCCTGGAACCGATAGCCCCATGGTGATGCAGGCCTGCTCGCAGACTTGGTTCGATCCCATATTGCAGGAATTGGCGCGCTCGTTCTCCGGCGTGAAACTCAATTACCGTTGCCGCATGGAATCATTCGAGTCTGATGTGGATGGCGTGACCGCGCAGCTCACGCACTTAGATAGTGGCAAGAAGGAAACCATTCGGGCGAGGTACCTTGCCGCTTGCGACGGCGCGGGGAGTTCAGTGCGCAGGCAACTGGGTATCGGTTTGCAGGGCAAGATGGAACTCAGCCGTCCGCTGCATATGTATTTCAAAACGCCCGATTTGTTTGCACAACTGGGCATTCCACGCGCTACGTTTTACCTTGCCATCGATCGCGGTGGTTTATGGGCGAACGTTCGTATCATCGACCCGCGCGCGGGGTTATGGCGATTAATGTTGCTTGACACTCCCCCTGACTTCGATGCCCAGCAAATCGATTGCGACGCCTACCTGCGCCGCGCCTTCAAGCGACCGCCCAAGGTGGAATGGGTCGGTCACAGCGTGTGGGTGCGCCGCGGCGTCGTGGCCGAACGTTATTCCGCAGGCCGGGTGCATCTGTTGGGCGATGCGGTGCACCAAGTGTCCCCCACGGGGGCACTGGGCATGAACACCGGCATCGCCGATGCGGTGGACTTGGGGTGGAAACTGGAGGCGGTTGAAAAAGGCTGGGGTGGATCGAACCTGCTGGCAAGTTATGACGCTGAGCGCCGTCCCGCCGGCGCGCGCAACGTGCGCCATGCAACCGGCTTTTATCAGGGACATCTTGATTTCGAAAAAGGTATCGCGGCGATTGAAGAGGCCACACCCGAGGGCAACGCGTTACGCGAAAAACTGGGGCCCCAACTCTTGCACGGCGTGGGCGCCATGTTCCGCACCAAGGGCGTGCAACTGGGCTATCGCTACGACGATTCGCCCCTATGCATTGCCGATGGCACGCCCACCCAGCCTGACGAGCCAGATAATTATGTCGCCACCGCGCGCCCCGGCGCACGCGCGCCACATGCGTGGCTGGAAGATGGCCGCTCCACGTTGGATCTATTCGGGCGCGGTTTTACCTTGTTGCGACTTGGCACTGATGCGCCCGACGGGGCCGCGCTGATCGCTGCCGCAGACGCGCGGGGATTGCCCCTAACCAGCGTGGCAATTGCCGACCCGGATATTGCGACGCGCTACGAAAAAAAGTTAGTGCTGGTGCGGCCGGATGGCCATGTGGCATGGCGAGGCCACACCCTGCCAGCCGAGGTGTTGGCCCTGGTTGATCGAGTGCGTGGCGCGACAGCGTGAAATTTTTGCGCCCAAGGATTCGTTTTGCAGTTTGACGTCGTTGCCATTGGCGGAGGCTTTGCGGGGCTAGTGGTCGCCAATCGCTGCGCACAACTGGGACTGCGCGCCGCCGTTCTGGAAAAACAAAGCGAGGAGGAATATCTTTGCAACTCGCGCTACACCACCGGCATCGCGCACATCCTGTTTCAGGACATGCGCCTGCCAGCCGATCAACTCTACCAGGCCATTTTGCGCGGCAGCGACAACGAAGCCGAGCCCAAACTCGCCCGGGTTTTTGCCCACAACTCGCGCCGCGCCATCGATTGGCTGGTTGCCGAAGGCGGAAAATATATCCTCGTCAATGCCCCCACGGGCAAGAGCATCATGCTCGCGCCCCCGCGCCGTTTCAGTCAGGGATTGGATTGGGAGAAACGCGGCGCCGATTATCTATTGCGTACTCTGCAATCGAATTTGGTGAAACGTGGTGGTCAGTTCATACGCGGCGCCAACGTTCGCGCCTTACGCATGAACGATGGCAAATGTATTGGCGTGAACGTCGACATCAATGGTCAAACCACACAAATCGAGACACGCGCCGTGGTCATTGCCGATGGCGGATTCAGCTCCAACGTGGCAATGATCAAGCAATACATCACGCCACATGCTGATAGATTGCTGATTCGCGCAGCACATTCCGCCAATGGCGATGGCCTGCGCATGGCCCAAATCGTGGGTGCGCACTTGAGGGGGTTTGGCGGATTTTACGGTCACCCGGTGCATCGCGACGCGGTCACCAAGCCGAGCGCTCGATTGTTGTGGCCTTTTCCCATGATCGATCCCATGACCCAGGCCGGGCTGGTAGTCGGCCCTGATGGTAAGCGCGTCGTCGATGAAGGGCGTGGTGGAATCGTGCTCGCCAATCTCATCGCCCAACTGGAGGACCCGTTATCCACCACGCTGATCTTCGACCACGCGTTATGGACCAACGTCGCGCGCAAAGGCCCGGCGGCAGGTAATCCAATGATTGTTTCAGCGGGGGCGACGCTACATCAGGCCGATAATTTGGAAACACTCGCATTAAAGGCGCAAATATCCGCCGAGGGTCTTCGCTCGACGGTTGCCCAATTCAACAACGCCATTGCCTCGGGAACGGCGTCCGATCTATCTCCCCGACGAACAATGTCACCAATTCCCGCGTTGCCCCTCGCCCAACCGCCGTTTTACGCCCTGCCTTTATGCGCGGGCGTCACCGCCACCATGGGCGGTATAAGCATTGACCAATCCTGCCGCGCTTTGCGCGAGGATGGCTCGGTAATCTCCGGCCTCTATGCCGCGGGCTCCACGGTGGCGGGTCTCGAAGGCGGTTCGCAAATGACCTATCTTGGCGGACTCTCCAAAGCCTTCATTCTCGGATTGCTGGCCGGAGATAGCATTGCTCAGGCAACCGGTGCGGCCTAACTCCCCGCCACCGACGCACCCAAGGAATGCGGAGAACGTCGTCGGCGGCGCAAATACATCCTGAGATGTTTTAAGGTGATATGGCTGGGGAGTTTGCGTGCGTTGAGAAATAGCGTTGGCGTTCCAACACAACCGGCACGCAGCGCCCACTCAGTTTGCGTATCCAGCACGTTGCTCGCGCTTACGATGTCTTGCGCTGACATGGCGTGCGTGGCTGGCACCCGCGAAGCGAAACATTCCTCGAAGGCCCCAATGGCCTCGGCATGTCGGTCTTGACCCCATAAAGACAATGGCACCAGTGCCCTCGCGTAGGCAGGCACGGTAGGATCTTTCACCAAGAATCTAAACTTGATCGAGAGCATGTCCTTGAAGTTGGGCATCATGGCGAGAATTTCCCTGTGCAGCGCTAGGCAGTAGCCGCAATCCGGATGCGAGACAACCACCAGCTCATAGCGAGGGTTCGCGGCGCCAAGCCGAATATCCGCGGGGCCCGCGTACTCGGGCGCGACGGGCTCGCCAGCCAGTACTCCATCAATCATATTGGGATCGCCGCGCAAGCGTCGAATTATTCGTCTGACAGAGCCAATTTCCAGTTGCGATTCGATCATCGGACGCAATAGCATCCATATCGCAAGCGCCAACGGCAGGGCAAATAGCAACGTTGATCCCGGCCAATGCCATTCGTCGCCCATCGCCCGATCGAAGGACACGACAAACTCGAACATAATTACCGCCTGAACCGCCAGACAAAGCAGGCACCAAGTACGCAGTTTTAGTGCCTGGTAAAAAAATAAAAATAATGCATAGACCATGGCCGCGCTGCCCACCCAAGCCAAGGTGGTCAAGCCCTGTTCAACATTCGCGTAGGGCTGGATGTAACCGCTAAGAAAAACCAAGATTCCCCATAGGAAATACACCACACCCGCATCGGCGAGTGGCACCATGCCAAATAGTCGCGCGGCGGGTGAATTGAGAACGCTCGCGCAATTGACATGCTTGCCCGTCGGACAAAGCCCCCTGCCCAAACCTTTGCCGTGAAACGCGAGGACAACGCAGAAAAACAGGCCAATAATTTTCAAAACAAACCATACTTTTTCGGCATTGCCCCCAAGTTGGGTAAACCAGGGAAGCAAAAAAGCGGCTAGCCAGACCGGCAGGCTCCAGGGAATCCTCTTCAACGTAGCGACGATCCACGCGCGCCCCGCTCTTCGCGCATCTAAAGGCTTATCGCCTGGTGTTGCCAATAGGACCACACCACTCCACAACCGGTCAAAATCCTCCCAGGAGGCTTCATGCCATCCGTCCTCTGGGTCGAGCCAGGTGATGCGCCTTGCGTGCACGTCCACTTGCGAAGCCACGACGAAATGCCCTTGGTTGGGTCGCTCTTCGCTGTATTGATCGTCGCTATATTGATCGTCGCCGTATCGACTATCGCGG
>JBJXEY010000027.1:0-5977 GCA_046153355.1 Burkholderiales bacterium | reverse complement strand
GGCCAGCCGTTTGTCATTGACTACCGGCCGGGTGCGTCGGGGGTGATCGGCGTGGACAACATCGCCAAGTCGACGGCGGACGGTTATTCGCTTTTGATGTCCGTGGCATTCAGTTGGGTTTTACAGCCGGCCGTGCGCAAGGTGGCACCGTACGACCCGATCAAGGACTTCACGCCCATTTCCTTGGTGATCGAACCGCTCGGGGTGATTGTCGCGAACAACAATTTTCCGCCGAACAACCTCACCGAGATGATCGCGTGGACGCGCAGCAATCCCGGCAAGGCGGCTTGGGCGACCTCCGGTATCGGCAGCTCATGGCATATCAACAGCGAAATGGCCAAGAAACTGGGCAAGTTCGATGTGCTGCACACGCCTTTCCAAGGCTTCGGGCCGATGTTCCCGGCGGTGATGAATGGGCAAATCCAAATGGGCCTCTTCGCCTACACCAGCATCTTTCCGCTAATCGCCGGCGGCAAGGTCAAGCTCTTGGGAATGATGACCACCGAAGGGCCACTCAAGGCGATGGCGCTGCCCGGCGTGCAATCGTTGAGCGAAGTGGCTGCGGTGCCGCAGTTCGTCTCCGATTGGATAGGCGTGGCGGGCCCGGCCGGTCTACCTTCACCCATCGTGCAGCGCGTGAATGCCGCGCTAGTGAAGGCCGCCGCGAGCCCTGAATTTGTCGAGCGCACCACGTGGGAGAAAGCGCTGGTCGTCGCCGGCACGCCAGAGCAGCTCGCACAGCGGGTGCGCACGGACTTCGCGCTATCGCAGCGGCTGGTGAAGGAAGTCGGCATTACGCTTGACGAATGAGTACGTGGGACTGGGGCTGAATCTCGCTGTCACGGAAGATCCGGCCCTAGCGCTTACCAGTTTCCTCGGTTTGTCTGCGACACGCGCCCGACTTAGTTGGTCCGCGAAACGCGTCCGAACATCGCCTCGAAGCGTTGACTAAATTTGGGCCATGCCTCGGGGTTCAAAAGCCGCGGCGGCCGCTTACCATCGAAGGCCCCCAGCAACTGCTCCACCGCGATGGTGGTGATTTTGATGCGTGATTCGTGCGTCACGCCCGCGGTATGCGGACTCACCAGCACATTGTCGAACTGCATCAGCGGATGCGAAGGCAGTGGGGGTTCCGGGTCCCACACATCCAGGCCCGCACCGGCGATGCTTTTGCGGCGTAACGCTTCGGCCAACGCCGCCTCATCGTGAATACCACCGCGCGCGCAGGTGACGAAAAATGCACCCGGCTTCATTAATGCATACTGCGCCGCACCCACCATGCCGCGCGTCTGGGTGTTGAGCGGACAGCACACCAGTACGTAATCACCCTCACGGAACACCGCATCGAGCGCCACCTTTTGCGCGCCTTTGCTCTCGATCTGCGCGGCATCGAGGTTGGGGTCACAGGCGAGAACCTTCATGCCAAAGGCCACGCGGCAAAGCTCCGCGATGCGCCCGCCGGTATGGCCCAGACCTACGATGCCAACCGTCTTGCCCAAGAGATCGTGCCCCATGAACTCCACGCGTTTGATACCAGGTTCGCGGCGCATGAAGCGATCGGTCTCGATGATTCGTTTGGAAAGACACAACATCATCCCCAGCAGATGTTCCCCCACCGCCTCGGCATTGCCACCGGCTTGATTCATCGCAAGAACCCCAGCCTTGTTGCAAGCATCCAGATCGATGGTGTCGTAACCCGCACCGTGCGTGGAGACAAACAGCAGCTTGGGCGTGCGCCGGAACAGGGCATCGCAGGCTTGAAAATCGGGCGGCATTTCGTTTTGGTCTGAACCAATTTGATAGGCGTGCGTGTTGGCGAGCACTTGGTTCACAAGTGTTTCGGGCGTCGTGGCATCAACTTTGGTGATTTTTACGTCGTTGCGCTTGCCCATCAACTCAAGATAAACCGGGTGATTCAGATGGTGATAGTAAAAAACGTTTTTTGTTTCGTGATTCATGCGTATTCCATATTTACAATTCAATATTTACCATTTTGCATGCGGCATGGACATATAAACTTTTAATTTTAACCAATTGAAGCTGAATTCCAGCGTGGATCTGCACGACTAAAAATTCATCAGTTTCTTCAATACCGCGGAAAAGTGCGCGATCTCCGCTTCGCCCAGAACATAAGGCGGCATCCAATATACGGTATTGCCAAGGGGCCGCAGCAACACACCCTCGGCGATGGCCCGGTCGAAAAACTCGCGTGCGAATTGAGGGGGGGCATTCGGCACGTCGAACGCCCAGATCATGCCGCAGTGGCGAAAGTTTTCCACCCTCGGGTGACCAGGAAGAAAATGCGTGGCCGCGTTGATTTTCTCGGCCGTGGCTCGATTGCGCGTGATGACCTGCTCTTCATCGAGAATATCCAACACCGCGAGCGCCGCGCTGCAGGCAAGTGGATTGCCGGTGTAGGAATGCGAATGCAAGAAACCTCGGGCGAGCCGGTCATCGTAAAAGGCCGCATAGACTTTGTCGTTTGTCATCACCACCGACAACGGGAGGTATCCACCCGACAGCCCTTTGGAGAGACATAGAAAATCCGGTGCAATGCCGGCCTGCTCGCAGGCGAACAAGGTACCGGTGCGCCCGAAGCCCACGGCGATTTCATCGGCGATGAGGTGCACCGCGTATTTGTCGCACAGCACACGTGCCTCTCGAAGGTAGATCTGGTCATACATTGCCATGCCGCCGGCGCATTGCACCAGGGGCTCGACAATCAGCGCGGCAGTTTGATGCGCGTATTTTTCCAGGTGTGCCTCCAGCGCCTTGGCGCAGCGCATGGCAAACGCCCTGGCCGACTCCCCAGCCTCAGCACGGCGAGCATCGGGCGATGGCACGCGCACACACTGGCGTAGCAAAGGCGCATAGGTATCGCGAAACAGCGGCACATCGGTGACCGACAACGCACCCAGGGTCTCGCCGTGATAACTGTTTTCCAGGGCGATAAACGTGGTCTTCTCGCTGCGACCGGCATTGCGCCAATAGTGAAAGCTCATCTTCAGCGCGATCTCGATGGCCGAGGCGCCATCCGAACCGTAAAAACAATGACCGAGATTTCCCGGCGCCAAGGCGGCAAGCCGCTCAGATAAACGCACCACGGGTTCGTGGGTAAAACCGGCCAGCATCACGTGTTCCAGCGACGCCAATTGCGTGATGATGGCTTGATTGATACGCGCATTGCCATGGCCCAATAGGTTGACCCACCAGGAACTGATGGCATCCAGAATACGATTACCCTCAAAGTCGATGAGCCACGCGCCTTCAGCGCGCGCCACGGGTACCAGCGGCAACAATTCATGATGCTTCATCTGCGTGCAGGGATGCCACACCGCGCGTTGGCTGCGTTCAATTATGTCGCGGTTATTCACGCCTCGCGCCCTGCAACACATCGAGATTCAAGTAAGAAGCGTAGTCAGTAAGCACTGGATTCACCGTATGAGGAAAGGTTCCAATCAATGGCGCATCTAGGCGGTCGATCAAGCTGTCGCGATTCTCATCAAAGCAAAGCATTTGCGGATCGATCACATTGCAAATCCAACCAGCACACGCAAGCCCCTGCGCCTGGATGGCGCGCCGAGTGAGCAGCGCGTGATTCAAACAACCTAACCGCATACCCACCACCAGCAACACCGGCAAACCGAGCTGTTGCGCCAGATCGGCGCTGGTTTCCCGATGGTTCAATGGGATCATGAAGCCGCCCGCCCCTTCGACGATAACCACATCGGCTGACAACGCCAAAGCTCGATGAGCGCGAACCAGATGATCGATATCGATGGACAGCCCTGACATTTCGGCGGCGATGTGCGGTGCAATGGGCGGCTCGAAGGCATAAGGATTGACGCGCTGCAAATCGGCGCGTACGTTGCTTGCGTCACGCAGCGCATCGACATCGGTATACCGACCATCTTCGCGTCCCGCAGCCACCGGTTTCATGCCCACCACACGCAATCCTCGCACCGCGAAGGCATGTAGCAAGGCGCAGGCGGCAAGCGTCTTGCCCACGCCGGTGTCGGTACCGGTGACAAAGAAACCTAACGCCACGATCCCGCAATCCTACTGTTTGGCCGCGAAAAGCGACAAGTCGGCCAAGGCGGCTACAAGCTTTTCCACCTCGTCCAGACTATGCGCGGCCGACAAGGAAATGCGCAGCCGAGCCGTCCCCTCGGGAACAGTGGGTGGGCGAATCGCCGGCACCAGAATGCCGCGCTCGCGCAATTGCGCCGCGAGCGATAAGGCGGCCGCATTGGCGCCGACCACCAAGGGTTGAATCGGCGTATCCGAAGCAGAGAGGCTCGTTTCATCGCGATGCAGCCCCCGCGCTTGCGCCGCCGATTGGTATGCGTGGATCAAGGCGCGAAGGTGCGTGCGCCGCCACGGCTCATCGCGCATCACCAGAAGACTTTCCTCCACCGCCGCCGCCAACATCGCGGGCGACGCGGTGGAAAACATATAGGTTCGGGCACGCTGCAACACCGTCTCCACCACCGCATCCGGACCGGCAACAAATGCGCCGCTTACTCCCGCGGCCTTCCCCAAGGTACCCACATAAACAATGCGTGGCGAGGCAAGTTTGAAATGTTCAAGCGCCCCGCGCCCCGCCTCGCCCAGCACACCGAAGCCGTGTGCGTCATCCAGCAAAAGCCAGGCGTCGAAGCGCTCGCACAAGGCAAGAATTTCCGTAAGGGGCGCCACGTCGCCATCCATACTGAACACCGCGTCGCTCGCCACCAACTTGGTCGGGGAACGGCTAGCCGATAGCGCCTTGGCAAGAAACTCCACATCACCATGGGGATAACGCGTTACCTCGGCGCGCGACAGGCGCATGCCATCGATCAGCGAGGCATGATTCAAGGCATCGGAAAATACCGCGTCGCCACGCCCGACCAACGAAGTGATCGCGCCTATATTGGCCTGATAACCGCTTGCGAAAAGCAAAGCTCGCGGCAGGCCGACAAAATGGGCAAGCCTCTCCTCGACGCGCTGATGCAGCACATTGTGCCCCGTCACCATCGGCGAGGCGCCCGCGCCGACGCCAAACTGTTTTATTGCCTCAATGGCCGCAGCATTGATGCGCGGATGATTCGCCAGGCCTAGATAATCGTTGCTGCAAAAAGCAAGGTAGTCCCGCCCATCAATCGAGATACGCGGCCCTTGTGGCCCATCGAGCACGCGGCGCGAGCGCAAGGCATCGCGCCGGGCAAGTTCCGCCAGTTGCTCATCTAGTCGAGCCGGGTCAAATCGATTATTGGCCAAGGAAACCCCAAGATTGCGAAAACCTGGCGCCGAAATGAAAATCGCCGCGATGCGGCGATTTTCCTCGCGGCGATTTTCCTCGTTCAGACAACTTCGCGCCTGATTGTGCGCAAAATTTTTACAAACTAGCGGCGCGTGCCGTTGAATGCGCTGGAAGAGCTGCCCACTTTGCGCATGCCCTCCATGGCATTGCCATTGACTTTACCCGTGTATTCCGCGCCGCCCGCGGTAAAGGTGATTTGATCGCCGCGCATACGGCCGGCAATCGCCACCGTCTTACCATCGGCGGTCAAAGAGCCCGAGAGCATTTGAAATTCCTGTTTCAGCGCCAACTCGCCCTGGCCCACGCGCCAGTTACCGGCGACCTTGGCAGGCACGATCCAGAAATGCGCCACGCACCAGTAGGTGCAGCCGTCTTTTGCGTCCATGGTGGCGGTTTCATCGTCCTGCCATTCGCCCATGGTGAAGGAGTTGGAGGCGACCCGCGTACCCGGCTTCATATCGAGAATCTTCGGGCGGAGCTTCAAGTTGATGCTCGGCAGCAAAAACATGGTGATGACCGTGGCCTCGGAGAAGTCGGTCTCGAAAAGATCGGCCTTGACGAAGGTGGCGCGTTCGGTAACCCCTTCCTTGGCGGCATTCTGCTTGGAGAGCTCAACCATATCGGGGTTGTATTCGATGCCCTTGGCGCGCGCGCCGCGTTTGGCAGCAGTAATCA
>JBJXEY010000122.1:0-24200 GCA_046153355.1 Burkholderiales bacterium | reverse complement strand
CGTTTGCCGTGGCGCACGCATTCCAGACCGAGGAACTCTTCGTAGAACTTGCGCGTTTCGACAAGGCTTACGCACTCCAGCGTCCCGTGCGACAACACGAAAGGTTTCACCACGGAGGTTTGATTGCGCGGTTCAATCAGTCGCGAGAGTGAATTTGAAGTGATGCTGGTCGACAACGGCGTTCGCTATCAATATGGATTTTGCGTTGTCGCAGAGCGGGTTCAACGCGAGTGGTTAATCGCCTATCCTCAAGGTAGGCCACAACGCTGGTTCGAACGCGAATTCGATGCGAAGAGCAACTCTTACGTTTGGGAAATTGGCAGCAAGTTCAAAGGCAATAGCCATGTGTGGCGCAACTCCACGCGTTCAAATGCCCTGTTCCTCTCGACCGCGATTCAACTAAACAATGAGCAGATGCGGCCGGTATTCAACTGGTTTCAGCAAAAACTCTCCGTTATTGCGGGCCCTACTCATTTGAATCCCAATCTGACATTCCAACTGTTCGAAAAACCGGGGGGGAAAGACCAATTGGTCAATTTCGTACAAAGCGCGGACCTTGGAATCGACGATATTGAAATAAAGCGCGACTCTATTCCTGCAGGTCTGGTGATGCAGCCTGGCGTGCAGATAATGGCGTCGGTGCCTGGTACTCACGCGTCCGAAATATTTCGCATGCAAACCCGGCACAAAGTTGCGGGGACGAATGAGTTTGTCACCTTGGATCTCGCGGAAGAGTCGACCGGGACCATAAAACTGACCAATGCCGCAGGCGCCTGGCTAAAGGTCTTAGCAAATGGCGAAGTTTTGCTTTTCGACGAACTCGACAATAGCCTTCATCCAAAGCTAGTGCGCTTTCTTATTGGCTTATTTCATAGTGGCAAGACCAACAAAAAAAACGCGCAGTTGGTTTTTACGACCCACGACACCTCGCTACTTGATGGCGATCTTTTCCGGCGTGACCAAATTTGGTTCGTCGAGAAGGATAAGCGCAATGCATCGCGTCTTTACCCGTTAACCGAGTTCAGTCCCAGGAAGGAAGAGGCGCTTGGTAAAGGGTATTTGAATGGCCGGTATGGCGCGCTGCCCTTTATTGGCGAGCCCAAGTTCTAATGGCGAACCGAAAAATCAAGCGTCGTGGCACGCTTCGATCCGGGGGAAGATCTTTTGTCAGAAACCTCGGCAACCGAGCGGGGCAACCATCGGTGCTTTTGGTTTGCGAGGACGAAAAGAATTCGCCGCGATACTTCAAGTCCTTGTGCTATTACCTGAAAATCAATTCCGCGACCGTTCAAATTCCTCCCAACATTGGGTCGGCGCCTATCAGTGTGGTGGATTTTGCGGAGGAGAAATATCGCCGCGATGGCGGCTATGATCGCGTTTTCTGCGTTTTCGACAGAGATCAACATGAAAGCTTCGAGCGAGCCGTGCGCAAGGTGAATTCGCTCGCATTGGTTGGTTTGCCCATAATGGCCGTCACGGCGGTTCCTTGTTTCGAACTGTGGCTCCTATTGCATTTCGAACGCATGGATCGCCCAATGAGAACCTGCGCCGAGGTTATACAAAGGCTTAGGCGGCACGTTCCCGAATTCGTCAAAGGAGAAAGCGATATTGCCGAAGAAATTCTGTCGAAAACGGAATTGGCAGTTGCGAATGCGCGTTGGCTCAGCCGGCGGCAATCGGCCGCTAGCGCGGAAAACCCATCAACGAGAATTCACGAATTGGTGACCTACTTGATCGGTCTAAAGTCACCCGAGTTGTGACCGAGAGCGACGGCGTCAATCCTATAAATAGATCAAAAACCTATCGCAAGCAACGTTGACAAAGAAATGGCTGTGCAAATTAATGAAATACCATAGCAAATTGTCTTCGAGATGGCGCTCGCCCGAATGCCAAGATCGTGCAGCGTGTGGTAGATGCGGTGCGCCGCGTGCCAGGTGAAAAGCGTCACCACGGTAAAGAGGAATAATTTCCCGGTGGCGCTTTTTGCGAAGGCGAGCACCTGCGGATAAGAAAGGATGTCTGCTGGCAGCACCCAGCCCAATTGCGGCCCGATCCCGGTAATGAAAACCAACATCGGTCCAATCAGCGCCGCGAGCATGCCGCCTGCCCCAAACAGCAGCCAGAAGATCGGTGCGTTGGAGCGCTTTAGCGGGAGAGCCACAGCACGCCTCCGAGCAATACCGCGCTACAGACAACGGTCGCGGCCAGACCGGCAACGGTGATCAGGGCATCGGGCAAACGACGGCCGCCGATCCATATCGCGGGAAGCGTTTTGGGCATGATCTCGAACCAACTATAGGAGTGATAGATAAATACCGCGAGCAGTACCCCGTGGAAGACCAGCGACCAGGGACTTCGCAAGGTTTCGAGCCATTGAAGGTAGGTTGCCTCGCCGCGCGCGAGCGCCACCAGCCCTATGAGCAAGACCAGCGCGTAGGCGGCAACCAGCACTGAGGTCATTTCGCGCAGCATATAGCGCAGGAGGAAGGGGTTCTTTCTCCACCAATCGGCTGCCATGGGTCTTATATAAAGGCGTCTTGCGCTCATGATTTTTCGCCAGGCTTGACAAAGCGCAGGAAGTAATCGAGTGCGCTCGCCATCTTGTTTTGATTCACCGCGTTGGCCGGGTCCACATCCTTGGGGCAGACCTCGGAGCAATAACCCACTGCGGTGCAGCTCCACAGGCCTTCTTCGGCGTGCAGCAGCGGCATGCGTTCCGCTTTGCCGTTATCGCGCGAGTCTTCGTTGTAACGGTGCGCGAGGGCCACTACGCCCGGCCCGAGAAACGCAGGGTCGATGCCATATTGCGGACAGGCGGCGTAACACAGCATGCAGTTGATGCACTTGGTGAATTGATTGAACTGCTCCAATTGGCGCGGTGTTTGGAGATGTTCGCCTGCGGACAAGGCGCGCTCTTCGCGGGCAATGATGTAGGGCTTAACACTCTCCAACTTTGCGATGAAGTCCGCAGCAGAGATCACCAAATCGCGCTCCACCGGAAAATGCGCCAACGCCTCCACCCGCAAGGTGCCCGGGAAATAGTCGCGCAGAAAACTACGACAGGCGAGTCTGGGCACCCCGTTGATGTTCATGCCGCAACTGCCGCAAATGGCCATGCGGCAGGACCAGCGAAAGCTCAAAGTCGGATCCAGTTCGTCCTTGATGTATTGCAACGCCTCCAGTACCGACGCGGTGTCGGAATAAGGCACGGTGTAGGTCTGGGTACGCGGTTCGACATCGCTCTCCGGGAGATAGCGCATCACCTCGATATTCATGGTCTGTACGGACTTATCCATGGGAGACCTTGCGTTCTTCTCGCTCCGCAGCTTCGCCCGCGGCGCCGTACGCGCGTACGCCCGGCGGGGAGCGGGTGATGGTCACCGCGCAATAATCGATACGCGGCGCGCCGCCGTTCTCATGGTGGGCCAGCGTGTGCTTGAGATAGTTTTCGTCGTCCCGCTCGGTAAATCCATCCAAACGCTGATGCGAGCCGCGCGATTCGCGGCGTGCAAGCGCCGAGTGCGCCATGGTTTGCGCCACATCGAGTTGAAACCCTAGTTCCAGGGCGAGGAGCCACGCGGTATTCCAGTTGCTGCTGGCATCGTCGATGCGCACATTGGTATAGCGATCTTGAAGTTCGGCAAGCGTATCGCAGGTCGTCTGCAACTCGGAGGCAAGGCGATATATTCCGCAGCCGGTCTCCATGGTTTGCGCCATCTGTGCGCGCAACACCGATATGCGATCGCCACCGCCGGGATGCAACACCGGGTGCATAGCGCGTGCTCGGGCGGCATTCGCCTGATGGCGAAGTGAAGTCTCCGATGACGGTGAGCATGAGCGGGAAAAGGCGGCCGCTTCGAGGCCCGCGACCTTGCCAAATACCAGTGTCTCAACCAGAGAGTTCGAACCTAATCGGTTCGCGCCATGAATGCCATTGCTCGCGCATTCGCCGGCGGCGTACAAACCGGGCAATGCCGAGGCCGCGTTGATATCGACGCGGATGCCGCCCATGGTGTAGTGCACCGCGGGCCGCACCGGAATGGTTGCGTGCGCCGGGTCGATGCCTAAGTGATCTTTGGCCAGCTCGCAAATCAGCGGTAAGCGTTCGTGAAGCTTTTTTGCGCCAAGGTGGCGCAGGTCCAACTGCACCGCCTCGCCGCGCGAGGTGGTGAGCGTGCGACCCTTTTTTTGCTCGTGCCAGAACGCCTGGCTCAAACGATCGCGCGGGCCCAGTTCCATTGCCTTGTTGCGCGGTTCGGGCGAGGCCGGCCCCAATCCGTAATCCTGAAGGTAGCGGTAGCCATCGCGGTTCAACAGAAACCCGCCTTCACCGCGACACGCTTCGGTGAACAACAGCCCAGTGCCCAACATGCAAGTGGGGTGATATTGCACAAACTCCATATCGCACAAGGGCACGCCGTGCCGGTAGGCGAGCGCCATGCCGTCACCGGTGACAATGCCGCCATTGGTGTTTTCGCGGAACACGCGTCCCGCGCCGCCAGTGGCCATGACCACCGCGCCCCCTTGAATGGCGATGAAATTCCCGGTGGCAATTTCTATCGCCACGACCCCTTGGCAGTGGCCGTTTTCCACCAACAGATCGCTGCAGAAATATTCATCGAACCGCCGGATGGAGGGATACTTCATCGACGTTTGAAACAAGGTGTGCAGCATGTGAAAGCCGGTGACATCGGCGGCAAACCAGGTGCGTTCGATCTTCATGCCGCCAAAGGCGCGCACATTCACGTGGCCATCGGGCAGGCGGCTCCACGGGCAACCCCAGTGCTCCAGTTGCACAAGTTCTTCGGTGCAGTGAGAGACAAAATAATCGACAACGTCTTGATCGCACAACCAATCACCACCGGCGACGGTGTCGTGGAAATGTTCATCCAGGCTATCGTCGGCCCGCGTCACGCCCGCCGCGCCACCTTCGGCCGAAACCGTGTGGCTGCGCATCGGGTAGACCTTGGAGATCAGTGCAACCACCAAAGACGGATCGGATTCGGCCACAGCGATCGCCGCGCGCAAGCCCGCGCCGCCAGCACCGACAATGACCACGTCGGCCTTGAAAAATTCCGGCACGCCATTCATGCGGTTGCCATATTCATTTTTTGTCAGGTATCGAGGCGATGATCGGAATGCGATAAATGGATTTCACGGTTCACGCCCAAGTCAATTCGATGAAGACAGCGTATCCATGCGTTGGGCGACGCAATTGATTCAGGTCAAGTCATCGCTTCTGATCGGTTGCCCGCTTGTCCTTTGGCGTGGCACGGCGTGTGGGCTATGATGAGCAGCGCTAAATCCAGCGGAGAAGCAACATGGGCCCGCCCGCCGTTAAGCTATCCACCTACGAGGATATTCTCGCTTTGCCCGAGCACGTGGTGGGCGAAATCATCCAAGGCGTGCTGCGCACCCACCCACGCCTAGCGCCCAAACATGCTCTGGCGTATTCGTCGCTGGGGATCGAGTTGGGTGGTCCGTTTCAGCACGGTAAGAACGGCCCCGGCGGCTGGTGGATTCTGGACGAACCGGAGTTGCACCTAGGGACGGACGTTCTCGTTCCCGATCTCGCGGGCTGGAGGCGCGCTCGCATGCCCCACTTACCCGATGCCGCCTGGTTCAAACTCGCGCCCGACTGGATTTGCGAAATTCTCTCGCCCTCCACCGCGAAGGTTGACCGCGTGGAGAAATTGCCCATCTATGCGTACAGCGGCGTGGCGCACTGCTGGCTGGTCGACCCCGACCTCAAGACCCTAGAAGTTTTTGAGAACCGTAACGGCAAATGGCTGCTGCTCAATGTGCTGGAAAACAACGCCAGTGTCTCCCAGCCGCCGTTTGATGCGATCGCGTTCGATCTCGCCAGCCTGTGGGTGGACTAAGGGGTTCCATCCGGCGCGTTCAACTTACGGCAACTTGAGCGCTTGAGTCGCCGGGGCGTGCCACTGAAGAAATGCTGGACAGTCTCCAGCGGCGATCGCCAGTCTCATTTGTCGCCGGCGGCGCCCCTGAGGATCGGCGTCCAACGCGCCACCTCTTGCTTGACGAATTCGCCCAGCCATTCCGGGGTCTGCTCTTGTTTGCTTGGCAGCACACCGCCCAGGTCTAAAAGGCGTTTGCGCGTATTGCCATCCGCAAGGCTGGTCGCGAGTGCTCCGTTCAAGCGGCCGACGATTTCCTTGGGTGTAGCCTTTGGTGCGAACAGTGCGTTCCATGCGCTTACCTGATAGCCGGGCAACCCTGCTTCCTTGGTAGTGGGTACGTCGGGCAGGGCAGGAGAACGCTCCGCAGTGGCGATGGCGTAGGCCTTGATGGTGCCGCCTTTGATTTGTTCCACCACATTGACGATCTGGTCGCACATGTAATCCACCTGCCCCCCCACCAAGTCGTTCATCGCCGGGCCGGTGCCGCTATAGGCCACGCGCGTGGATTTAACGCCAATCTGTGCATTGAACATGGTGCAGGTGGTGAAGGAAACCGAACCCACGCCGGCGTGCGCTTCGCTCGCTTTGTTTTGGCTTGACTGCAGATGGGCGATGAACGACTTGAGATTGTTGGGTGCGAGGTTTTTCTTCGCGACGATGAGAATTGGCGTACCGGCTGCCATGCCGATCGGTTCGAAATCCTGCGTCGGGTCGTAGCGCAGCTTGGGATACAGCGCGGGCGCCGCACCGTGCGTGCCCATGTGGCCCATCATGATGGTGTAGCCGTCGGGCTTGGACTGCGCGCCGCGCGTGATGCCGGTGGTGCCGCCCGCGCCGGCGACGTTTTCAACAATTAACTGTTGGCCCAGCACCTTGCCCATATTTTCACCGACGATGCGAGCGATCACGTCGGTCGGTCCGCCCGCGGCGAAGGGAACGATGGTGGTGATGGTGCGCGTAGGGTAGCTCTGCGAGTGGGCCGGGTTAGCGGCGAAATAGGCAAAGGCCGTCATGCTTGCAACCGATATCACGATAGGCAGTGAGGTTTTCATTTTGTACTCCTTGAGAGTTAAGTTACTCGGCGAATGCCACTTCACGTTTGCGGCTCACTGCAGGCAGCACCGCCACTACGATCACGATCACCGTGAGCGCGAGCAGTACCGCCGAGACAGGCCGTTCGACGAAGGTCAAAAAATTTCCGTGCGATAAGGTGAGGGCTTGACGCAGCTTCTCCTCGAGCAAGCGCCCCAGCACGAAACCCAGCAGCAGCGGCGCTGGTTCGAAGCCAAGCTTGATCATGGCGTAGCCGACCAAGCCGAACATCGCGGTGAGCATCACATCTTCGGCGCTGTTGTTAATCGAATAGATACCGATGCAGCAGAACACCAGAATCGCCGGGTACATGAGGCGATAGGGAACTTTGAGCAACTTCACCCATAGCCCGATCAAGGGCAGGTTGATGATGA
Organism: Burkholderiales bacterium; assembly: GCA_046153355.1. Lineage (GTDB taxonomy): Bacteria > Pseudomonadota > Gammaproteobacteria > Burkholderiales > SG8-39 > 2-02-FULL-62-17. The sequence continues at coordinate 16,810 of JBJXEY010000122.1, read as the reverse complement.
GCAACATCAGGTTGCCGATCCACATGCTGGCGATCATTCCCCAGAAGAGGTTCGGAAATTTCGTAATCACCTGTGGGCCGGGGATCACACCATGGATGGTCATCGCGCCCACCATCAGCGCCATCACCGCGTTGGGTGGAATGCCCAAGGTGAGCAACGGAATGAACGCGGTCTGCGCACCGGCGTTGTTGGCCGATTCCGGGCCGGCCACGCCTTCGATGGCGCCGGTGCCAAAGCGATCCGGGTCGCGCGCGAGTTTTTTCTCCACCGCATAGGAGGCGAAAGGCCCCAGCACCGCGCCGTTGCCGGGAAGAATGCCCAGGACCGCGCCTAGTCCTGTACCACGCAGGATGGGACCGATACAGGTTTTGAAATCGGCAAGCGAGGGCAGAATGCGCCCGATGGTGCGCGTCACCAGTTCGCGTTTTTCCTGGCTCTCTAGCGCGCGCAACACTTCGGCAAAGCCAAACAAGCCCATCGCCAGCACCGCGAAGTCGATGCCATCGGCGACGCGCTGTACGCCAAAGGTCAGGCGCTCGTCGCCGGTTTCTAGATCGGTGCCCACGGTGGACAACATCAGGCCGACGATGATCATCGCCACCGCTTTGACCACCGAGCCGCGCGCCAGTACCGTGGCAAAGGCGAGACCCAATACCATCAGCGAGAAATACTCCGCCGGCCCGAACAGCAGCGCCATCTTGGTGAGCGGTATGCCCAGCGCGGCGATCACCAGGGTGGCGATGGTGCCGGCAATAAATGAACCGATGGCGGCGATCCCCAGCGCCTTGCCCGCGTTGCCCTGGCGCGCCATCTGATGGCCGTCCAATGCGGTGACCACGGCAGTGGCCTCCCCCGGAATGTTCATCAGGATCGCGGTGGTGGATCCTCCGTATTGCGCGCCATAGTAGATGCCCGCCAGCATGATGAGCGCGCCGGTGGGTTCGACCTTGAAGGTGAGCGGCAGCAACATGGCGATGGTTGCGATGGGTCCGACACCGGGCAGGACACCGACCAGCGTTCCCACTAGGCAACCGGTGAAACACAGGAGCAGGTTTTGCACGGTGAGAGCCGTGGCGAAGCCCAGGGAAAGGTGGGAGATGAGATCGCCCATGCGCGGCTTCTAATAATCGATCAACCACGGCGCGACCGGGATCGGCAAGCCCAGCAAAACTTTAAATAACAGGTAACACCCCAGGGTCATGACGAGCGCGAACACCAGGGCCTCGATCCATTTCGACTCGTCGCTGGCGAACGCGGCAATTAACATTGCCACCGGCACGGCGACAATAAGGCCAAGGGGCCGGATCGCCAGCGCAAAGGCCATTGCCGCGCCAAGGACAAACAGCGGGCCTCGCCATTGCAGGCGTTCCAGTTTCTGACCAGCATTGAAGAATGCGCCGCCGAGCAGTACCACACCTAAAGCGCCCGTCAATATTGCGAGGGAACGTGGCAGCAGGCCCGGGCCGATATGGCGCAATGAACCCGCGGCGAGGTCCGCGCTACCCCAAAGCGCAATGCCCGAGAGCGCGAGTAAAAACGCGCCGGCCGCGGCATCTTGCGTCGAACCTATGCGATTCATCATCCCAACTCCTCATTGGTGCCAAGCATCGCAGGGGCGTGGCGGCGCGGCTTGATATAGGTCAACGTCATGCTTGCCATTCGCGCGATAGTTTTATTCGCGGTGACCGCGCCGCCAATGCGCGCGGCTTGACCTGCGTCAAGCCGCGGGTTTCGCCGATGGCATTAACTGGGGGGAAAGGAGCCCAAATGAAAAATCCACTCGAGGCCTGGCATATCGATCACGCCTACTTCTACCGCCTGCTCGCGCTGTTGCAAAAAGAGGTGGACGGGTTTCATTTCGGCGCACAGCCGAATTACGAGTTGATGCTGGACATCATCGGCTACCTGCGCGACTACTCGGACCAGATCCACCATCCCGCCGAGGATGTCGCCTTCGCGCGCCTGGCGCGGCATTGTCCGGACATGGAATTGTCGTTGTCGCGCTTGAATCAGGAGCATCGCGTCATCGCGCAAGCCGGCGAGACGTTGCGCCAGTACTTAAATGCGGTGCAGAACGACGTGATCGTTCCGAAGGCGCAGATCGAGATCGCCGCCGCCACTTATCTGGTGTATTACATCCACCACATAGCCAAGGAGGAGGAAGACGTGCTGCCGCGGGCGGCGAAATTTCTCACGCCGGCCGATTGGGAGGCGGTCGCGAGCGCGGCGCCGCAAGGCCGCGATCCGTTGTTCGGCGGCGCGGAGGAGGAGCGCTACAAGGTACTGCGCCGGCGCATCGCGCTGGAATCCTGACGCCGTGCCACGTCGCAGGTTGCTGACGCGCAATGACTTGTTGCAGTCTGGCCAGGCGCGACTCGTGACCATCCCAATGGGGTGTGGCGACAAATGAGCGAATCCGCGCCCACGGGCAGTGGTCTTGCAGGCGATTTCTGGGGTGGCCTTGCTTCGATGCTGGTGGCGCTGTCCTTGCTCGCGCTAACCGCGCTGCTGTCCGCGGTGTTTCAAATTCTCCTTGGCGTGCTGCGCGCGGGACGTTTGATTAAATTCATTCCTTACCAGGTTGTGACCGGTTATTTATCCGGCGTGGCGCTGATCATCGCGGTGGGCCAAATGCCCAAGTTGCTGGGCTTGCCCAAGGACATGGGGCTGGCGCACGGTTTGCTCGCGCCCCAGGCGTGGAACTGGACTGGCATCGGCGTTGGGCTGGTGACCATGGCAGTGATGGCCGGCGCGCCGCGCATCACGCAAAAAGTGCCTGGCGCGATCTTGGGTCTGGCCGCGGGCATCGCGGCGTATTTCGCCGCGTCGCTGTTCAATCCCGATTTGCTGCACATGGCCAACAATCGCCTGGTGATCGGGCCTATCGAGGCCTCCGGTTCATTCATCGACGCGGTAAGCGAGAGGGCAATGTCCATTGCGCGGATTCGCCCCGACGATATCGGCATGGTGCTGGTTTCCGCGCTGACGCTGGCGGTTTTGTTGTCGATCGACACGCTAAAGACCGGCGTGGTGCTGGATGCGATGATGCACCGCCGCCATGACTCGAATCGCGAGCTGCTGGCGCAGGGCACGGCCAACTTCGCCGCGTTCATGGCGGGTGGCATGCCAGGCGCCGGCACCATGGGCGCGACCCTGGTCAATTTCGCCAGCGGCGGGCGTTCCTACTGGTCGGGCGTAGCCGAGGGTGTGCTGGTGATCGCGGCCTATCTCATGCTGGGGCAATTGATTGCCTGGGTGCCGATCGGCGCGTTGGCGGGCCTGCTGCTGGTGGTGGCGTTTCGCATGTTCGATCAAAGCATGTTTCGTCTACTCGCGCATAGCGCCGCGCGCATCGATTTTTTCGTCATTGCGACCGTGGTCGCGGTTGCTCAAGTGGGGCTGATCGCGGCCTCGGTGGTGGGGATATGCCTGGCGATCCTGCTTTTCATACGCGATCAGGTTCGCGGCACCGTGCTGTTGGCGAAACTGGATCTGCGCACCGCGCATTCCAAACGCAGGCGCCTGGAGGACGAACGCGACGCACTCAAGGTATGCGGCGAGCAGGCCGCGGTGGCGCAGTTGCAGGGAAATCTCTTTTTCGGCACCACCGACCAATTGTTCTCGCAGTTGGAGCCCGATCTGGCGCGCCTGCGGTATTTGTTGCTCGATCTTCGCCGCGTGCAATCGATGGACTACACCGCCGCGCATTTGTTCGAACAGATGCGGCAGCGCTTGCAAGATCGCGGCGGCGAGTTGTTGTTTAGCGGCATGCCATCGACGCTGCCGACACGCCCGGATTTCGAACGCTATCTCGCGGATCTGGGCATGGTGAGCACGGCTGACGGGATTCGCGTGTTCGACACGCGCGATAGCGCCATTGAATGGATGGAAGATCGCGTGCTGGAGGGGGCCGGAGTTGCCCCGCCCGAAGATGAGCGTGCGTTGGATCTGGGGGAAATCGAACTGGTGAACGAACTGGATGCACCCTCATTGTCGGTGTTGCGCAATGTGGTGATCGAAATATCGGTTCCGGCGGGCGGGCGAATCTGCTCCCAAGGGGAAGAAGGCAGTGAGATGTATCTATTGCGGCGCGGCCGCGTGCATGTGCTGCTACCGCTCGAGGGCAACAAGCGCCATCACCTGGCAACGTTTTGTCAGGGAGATTTTTTCGGTGAAATGGCCTTTCTCGATCGTGAACGGCGTTCCGCCGATATCGAGGCGGCCACCGCAAGCGATCTTTACGTGCTGTCGCGCGAACAATTCGACATCATGGTGAAAGACAATCCGGCGCTGGGCGGGCGCCTGTTCCAGCAGCTTGCGCTGGCCGTATCGCGGCGGTTGCGCACCGCCGATGCGGAACTGGGTACGCTGGAGGAGCGTTAAGTCCGGGTTTCCGCCACTGCAATGAACACCGCGTTCCGCAGGGGCGCCGTCGAATGCGTCATGTTTGACCTGGATCAATACGGCGTTGGCGGCAACTTGCACCATTAATCCGTGCACTGGAACTTGCCGTCGGTTGGCGGTAGGCCATGGCCTGAGCAGGAGAACATCATGATTAATTTTTTACGCGCGCCATCGGATAGGCTGATCATCGATAACGGTCGGGTGTTTTGCCCGGCGCAGAGTAAGGATGTGGATATCGACAGATGCGGCGCTTGCCGTTCGGTAAGGGAATTTAATCTGGACGCAAATCCAGCTTATATGCGCTGCCATTCGGAGGCTCTGCCCGGCCCGCAGGGTATCTATCATCTGTATTGAAAAAGCGAAGCCCCACATAAGATGCGTGGGGCTTCGCGGATCGGTCACTGTCTGTGACCTCATCGTCACGTTATGGTGACGTCTACCGGCCTGTCGTTACCGGCTTCGGGGTGATCTCTGTTAGAAGGTTCATCGATAGGGCTACCTCCATCGCTATGCCGCATTAAACCAATACGCACTGCGGCAATACACACTGCGCCTGGTCACCCAGGGGGAAATGGCGCGCCGCGCGTCAAATGCCATTCGCCGTTTGCTTGGCCACTCGACCGGGACAATCCGCAAACCTTTCAAAAAGTTTGCTTACTGCATGTTCGCCTCAGGTACACCCGCATTTCGGAGCGCGCACAACGGCGGAAGATCTCATGCAGTTATCGGATCGCCTTTGGTTGGTTTGGAATCCATCCCGAGCCGAGTCACCAAAGCAAGTTCAGTTAGCGCCCAATTAAGTTGCTTGTCAAGGCATATTAAAAAACTTGATCGGTACATGCACGGTGTTGTCGAATTTCTTTCCGCCCAATCAGATAGGGGCGCGAATGATATTGGTACAAGACTGTCTCGATTGATCGAGATCAAACCCCGCGTCGAGACAATCTCTACGATCCAAAGGGCGATTGGTGGTTGTTATCTCAAGGGGAAAAAAATGCTCAGACAGGAACAAAATGACCTGGTCTCCAGGACAAGCCCAGGCAAACCGATGGGCCAATTGTTTAGAAGTTACTGGCTACCGGCCCTGCTAGCCGAGGAACTGCCGCGAAACGACTGCTCTCCGGTGCGCGTCAAGGTTCTATCCGAATCGTTAATCGCATTTCGCGATAGCGAAGGCCGATACGGATTGATCGACGAGTTTTGCCCGCATCGGCGCGCATCGATGTGGTTTGGGCGAAACGAAAATTTTGGCTTGCGCTGCGCCTACCACGGCTGGAAGTTCGATGTCACCGGGCGTTGCGTGGAGATTCCCTCGGAGCCCGAAGCAAGCGGGATCGCCGCGCGCATCAAGATAAAGTCCTATCCGCTGGTGTTGCGCGGCGGGGTGCTGTGGACCTACATGGGGCCGGCGGATAAACGGCCGCCCTTGCCGGAATGGGAATTCGCCATGGTCCCCAATGAGCAGCGCTTTGTTTCCAAGCGCATACAGGAGTGCAACTGGCTGCAAGCGCTGGAGGGCGGTATTGATTCCTCTCACGTTTCGTTTCTTCATCAAGGCGACATCAACTCCGACCCCTTGTTCAAGGGTGCCAAAGGTAATCAGTACAACTTGGACGATGCGCGCCCGGTGTTCGAAGTGGTGGAGAGTGCCGGTGGCTTGTATGTGGGTGCGCGCCGCAACGCCGAGAACGGCAATTATTACTGGCGCATCACGCAGTTTGTGCTGCCGTCGTTCACCATGATCGCGCCGCGTGGCGGTTACAGCGTGCACGGACATTTCTGGATTCCTATTGACGATGACAATTGCATGGTCTGGAGCTACGACTATCATCCAACGCGCGCGCTGACCGATGCCGAGGTCAGTGCGATGCGTGAAGGCAAGGGCGTGCATTGCAAGTTGGTGCCCGGCACTTTCCGTCCCGTGGCCAACAAGAGCAACGACTACTACATGGATCGCGAAGCGCAGGTGCGTGGCGAGTCCTATAGCGGCATCGACGGTATCGCGATACAGGATGGCTCATTGCAAGAGAGCATGGGCGCGATTGTCGATCGAACCTTGGAGAACCTGGTTGGCACCGATAAGGGCATTGTGATGGCGCGCCATCGCCTGATGCGCGCCGCCACCGACCTGGTTGAGCGGGGGATCACGCCTCCCGGAGTGGATGTTGCGCACCAACGGGTGCGGTCGGCTGCGATCATTCTGCCTCCTGATCGACCGTATAAGGACGTTGCTGGCGAGGCATTGACGGCGATCGAGGGCAAGGCGCCCGCGACGGTCTGATCGTCGTGAATGAAACGGCGGTCCACCCGTTGCAAAATCCGGCGTGTTATCCGCATCCGGTGGACGCAGTCGAATTAATTGAAACCCATATCTCATGGGTTTTCCTGGCCGGTGAGTTTGCCTACAAGATTAAGAAACCGGTTCGCATGGGATTTCTCGATTTCAGCACGCTCGCGGCACGGCGTTTTTTCTGCGAGGAGGAGTTGCGCCTCAATCGGCGCACCGCGCCCGATCTTTATTTGCAGGTGATGCCGATTGCTGGGACTGAAGATGCGCCAATAATCGGCGGCATCGGCGAGGTGTTTGACTATGCGGTGCAGATGCGCCGCTTTGATCAAGCTTTGCTTGCCGATCGCATCGCCAAGCGTGGCGAGTTGGGCAACACGCACATCGACGCACTGGCGGCGTGTCTTGCACGGTTTCATGCTGGTCTGCCCGCGATCGAGGAGGGCAGCCCATTGGGTTCGTCAAACCAGGTTATCGAGCCAGCGTTGCAAAATTTTGCTGAGATCGAGAAATTCAACTTGAATCCGGCGCTTGCAAAGCGGCTTTCACCACTGCGCGCCTGGACGCAAAACGAAAGCACGCGCCTTGCCGCCACGTTCGACGATAGAAAGCGCAAAGGTTGGGTACGCGAATGCCACGGTGACCTGCATCTGGGAAATATTCTCATCCGCGACGGCGTGCCGATATTCTTTGATTGCATCGAGTTCAGCGCCGAGCTGCGTTTGATCGACGTAATGAGCGAGGTGGCGTTTCTCGCCATGGATTTGATGGAACACGGACTGGAGGCCGGCGCTTGGCGGTTTCTGAATGCCTATGTGGAGATCACTGGCGACCATGGTGGCCTCGCGGTGTTGAATTATTACCTTTGTTATCGCGCGCTGGTGCGGGCAAAAATCGCGCTGATTCGCGCCCACCAGGAGGATTGCGAGGCGAGCACACGCGCTACCCTGGAAGGTGACTGCAACCGTTACATCGATCTGGCCGAACGCTTCGCGCGTCCACGGCGCACGGCGCTCGCCTTGATGCATGGCCTGGCCGGCTCCGGCAAATCGACGCTGGGTCAGACGGTACTCGAACATGGTGGTGCGTTCCGCGTGCGCTCGGATGTGGAGCGCAAGCGTCTTCACGGCTTAGCGGCGGGGGCGAGTACGCGTGCCCGCCAGGACTCGGGCATCTACGCACCCGATAGCACGCACCGCACCTATCTGCGATTGCAAGACCTGGCGCGCATCATCGTCTCATCGGGGTATAGCGCCATCATCGATGCCGCTTTTCTGCGGCGCGCGCCGCGAGAAGAGTTCTACCGCTTGGCGAGCGAGTTGGGCGTGCCAGTAGTGATCGTAGCGTGCCGCGCTTCACACCAAGAACTTCGCCGCCGCGTCGCGCTTCGCGAGGCGCGCATGAACGATGCTTCCGAAGCTGGCGTTTGTGTGTTGGACAATCAGATCCTCACCGAGGAGCCCCTGACGGCCGATGAACTCAAACTCGCCAAGGTGCTCGACACCGAGACAGGCGAGGCGAAGCGCCTGGGTGGCATAGAGGAGATCGCTGCACTCTTTTAAAAAATGAATATAATGCGATGTATCTATAATTCATTAGATTCATCACAATGGCTACACCGCTGCATTTAACCGCCGTCAATATTCCAGTCGATTCGCCCGAAATGGAGCGTGCCGTGCAACGTGCCGCGACCAAGTTCGTCTCGCTGTATCGTGAACAACGCGCCATCAAAGCGCGCCATTTGATAGACCGTGCTACCGCGTTTTATCTGGAACTCATGCCGATTACCGTGGAGGATGATCCGCAGGTCGAACGCAATGGACGCGCCCGCGCGCGCTTTTTGCGCGAGGATCGGCCTTATACCGCCGCGCAAGCGTCCAAATGCCTGGGCAGCCAGGCGCGCAACGCCACCGAGCTGGCGAGTCGTCTCAAACGAGAAGGCAGGTTATTTACGGTACGTGATGGAACGAAGGACAAGTTTCCGCGGTTTCAATTCGGCGCCCATGGCGAGGCCTTGCCAGCTATCGCGCAAGTCTTGACGCGTTTCAAAGACAAACTCGAAGGATGGGAAATTGCGTTGTGGTTTCATTCCAACAACGCCTGGTTGCCCGAGCAGAGGCGTCCGGTCGATTTGTTGCGCAAACGTCCCGAGGCTGTCCTAGCGGCGGCTGAGCGCGAGGTCGCCGGGGCCGAGTTTTGAGTGGTCTTGGCGCCCCTCCACGAAGCCCGTTTGCCGTCGGTCAACGAACCTGGCGAAAGGGTGTGCCGCTGCATCGAATTCACCGAAGGCATCGTTCCGGCGCCGAATTCAATCCGTGCAAAGGCGGCCCCAGCCGCTTCGCGCCATTGTTCGACGCCGGCGGCAACTGCGTGCCGACAATTTATGCAGGTAGCGACTTTACCTCTGCCATCCATGAGTCCATTTTTCACGACGTGCCTTTGCGCGGTAATCGAAGCATCCGCGAATCGTTGCTCGATGAATTGGCCTATTCCATTTTGGTTCCCAGGGCAGATCTCATCTTCGCCAATTTGACCAGCGAAGGATTGATGAAAATGAAGGCGCCACATTCCCTGGTCGAGTGCGAACCCGACGGTTACGCGCAGACGGTCTTGTGGGCGCGGGCGATTCACCAAGACCACCCGGCTGTTAGCGGGCTATTCTGGGTATCGCGGCGATACAACGAAGGGCGGGCGACGATGCTTTTTGACGATCGCATTGCGACACGTACATTGGAAGTCCAGCATGGGCCCATCCCGCTGAGATATTTTCAGACGGAAATTGGCAGCATCGCCGCGCGATGCGATATCGATATCAATAGACGATAAAGATTGGCTCTTGTCCGCTTGGCAAACTGGGCTCCAAGCGATTTCGAACTATGTCAACGCATTTAGGGGATCACAGTACGCATACCCCAAGGCGGCGGCGACTTCGCGCTGGGTGATTTTTCCCGCGTGGACGTTCAAGCCGTTGCGCAGATGCGCATCGGCGCGCAATGCGGGAATGGCGCCCAGTGCCGCGAGTTTCCTCACGAAAGGCAGCGTGGCACTGTTGAGGGCGTAGGTTGAGGTTCGCGGCACCGCGCCAGGCATGTTTGCCACGCAGTAATGAACGATGCCATCCACCGTGAATACCGGGTCGGCGTGCGTGGTGGGGCGCGAGGTTTCGAAACAACCGCCCTGGTCGATGGAGACATCGACCAGCACCGCCCCGGGTTTCATGGTTTTCAACATAGCGCGGGTGATGAGTTTGGGCGCGGCGGCGCCGGCGACGTAGGCCGCGCCGATGACCGCGTCGGCCCCAGGCAGTTCGGCGGCGATGCGTTCCGGGCCCGCCAGAATGGTTCGCAAGCGCGGGCCGAGCTCGCATTCAAGCGAGGTCAAGCCTTGCTCCACGCGATTGAACACGATCACTTCGGCGCCCATGCCAATGGCGATGCGCGCGGCGCTTTGGCCAACGCTGCCCGCGCCCAGAATTAGCACTCGCGCCGGCGCCACGCCGGCCGCTCCGCCTAGCAGCACGCCCCTGCCACCCTGGGGTTTCTCTAGAAATCGTGCCGTCACCTGCACCGACATGCGCCCGGCGATCACCGACATCGGTGCAAGCAGCGGAAAGCCCCCCTCGGGCGAGGTCACGGTTTCGTAGGCGATTGCCGTCACACCGGCGTTGATCAAATCGTGTGCTTGATAGGGATCGGGCGCGAGGTGCAAATAGGTAAAGAGTGTCTGACCCCGACGCAGCCGCGTGCGTTCTGTCGTCAACGGCTCTTTAACCTTGACAATGAGTTCGGCCGCCTCGAAGACCTCGCTCGCCGAAGCGGCAATCGTGGCGCCAGCCACGCGATATTCCTCGTCGTCAATGCCGATGCCTTGCGCGGCGCCGCTCTCCACCCAGACCTCATTGCCCTCAGCGCAGAGCGTGCGCACGCCCTCCGGCGCCAGCCCGACACGGTACTCGTGGACTTTTATTTCCTTCGGGACGCCAATGCGCATGATGAATGAAATCCGTGTTTAATCGTTTGGCTTACCGAATTCGTGTTGTCGATGCGGCCGACTCAATGCAACATTTCAATCGCCATCAATCCCGATGCTGTGTTTGATATGGGAATGTGATAGTTGGAGTGAACTTTTCGCACTCGGCCGTGCAGGGCCGCGCGCGCAGCAAGCCAATTGAGCAGCTCGACGCCCTGCGACCCAACCAATTCCACCAGTTCCGTCGATGAATATTGCGTCGCCCAGTCGGGTGCATCGATCAAGCTCTCCATGAATTTGAGATCGAAGTCCTTGTTCATGAATCCGGCGCGCTCGCCGTCGAGTTGGTGCGAGAGCCCCCCGGTGCCCATCACCAGCACGCGCGCATCGCAATCCCAGGATTCAATTGCCGCGCCGATCGCCTGCCCCAGCTTGTAGCTGCGCCTGGCCGAGGGGATCGGGAATTGAACGGTATTGACACAGACTGGGACAGTGCGCACCGGCCAATTGTCGCTGCCAGGCCAAAGCAGCGCCATGGGAATGGTAAAGGCGTGATCGACCAGCATTTCCTGGCAGGTGGTGATATCGAATTCCTTTTCCACCAGGGTATTGATGATATGCCACGAAAGGTCAAGGTCGCCGCGAAACGGGGCTGCTACCGGAATGCCCCAGCCTTCGTCGGCGTGCTGGTATTGCGCGGCCGCCCCTACGGCGAAGGTTGGCAGCTTGTCGAGAAAAAAATTCAATCCATGATCGTTGTAGATGACAATCGCCACGTCGGGTTTGGCTTGGGCAAGCCAGGATTGCACCGGTTTGAACCCATCGAAAAAGGGTTTCCAGTAAGGGTCGTTCTGTTTGTGCCGGGCGATCGCACCGCCAATCGATGGCACATGGGTGGTGGTAACACAACCGATAAGAGTTGCCATGGCTAGCGCCCGGCCGCGGCGAGGCGCGCCTTGAATTCGTCTTTGGATAAACCGGTCTGTTGCGCGCCGATATCCTGTACATCCAGACCGAAGATACCCGCGAATTTGGCCAGGTAATACACGTTGCCGCCGGCGGCAATCAGTTGCAATACATTGCGTTGCTTGATCGCCTCGCGCTGCGCTTCGCTCAATCCATAGTTGGCGCAATAGGCGTCTTCGTCGCGCTGGAACGCGGCGCGGTTGTCCGCTGAATTGAATGAGAAACACATCTTGTTCAGTGCGTAGCCTTTACGTGCCTGGCGGCCATCGAAAATCGTGGTGCCGGGTATCGAATGGTCAATCGTTCCGGTTTTCATGCTCATGGTGTTCCTCCCGTTTTAAGGTTTTCTTAAAGTGAAGGATGCAAGCCGCCGGCGGTGCGATGCTCGCGAGCGCGCTGGCATGCGACGCAGCGCAGCGCCGTGGGTTCGGCTTGCAGTCGTGAGAACGGAATGATCGCGTCGCAGTCCTCGCATTCGCCAAACTCTGGCGTGTGGATGCGAGCTAACGCCACGCGAACACGCGCGAGATCTTCCACATCACGTTGTACGGAGGCAATCTCCAGGCTTTGTTCTAGGTCCGCCAGCGCGTCGTCGCCGCTTTCCTCGAAACGATTGGCCAGATGCAAGGCCTGCGGCGCATCGCTTTGGCGCAGTGCGGCGGCGATCCCCGCGCGCAACGTCGTGACGCGCTCGTTGAGCGCGCGTTCGAGAGATTCGCGTTGTTCAATGGTTAGGTAGTGCATCGTGTGCTCCATGAAATTCCACCGAATGCAGCTTAATGGCCCGGCTTAGGTGTCTGCTTGATCCAGATCAATGCCCATCACCCGCAGGCGCGAACGCAGGGTTTCAATCTCCTCCATCAACTGCAGCGCCAGGGCGGCGCCAGCGATATTGACGCCCAGATCCTGTGTGAGGCGCAGCGCCACGCGTGCGCGGCGCATGTTGTGGCCGGCGAAGCGCCATATCTCCGGACTCGCGCCTGCGGTGTCCAGTACACCTTCTTCCACCAGCGCCAAAATATCTTCACGAGCGCTTTGCGCGTCCGTCGCGCATGCGCGGCACAGATCCTCAAGAGTCAATCCCGACTGCTCTTCGATGATGCAGATGGATTGCAGGGAGAAGTGTTCATTTGTCATGGATCGGCCCCATTAGATTTCGAGCGTGGCACGCGGATCGAAGGCCAGCGCCTCGGCCATATTCCGGTAAGCGGCTTTGGCGGCCTCGGTCTCAGCAGGCGGCAGGGCTATTTGCAGCACCACATACAAGTCGCCGGTGGGACTTCCCGGAAGGCCGCGTCCTTTGAGACGCAGCTTGCCGCCAGGACGGGATTTCTCCGGGATCTTGATATCCACCGCGCCGTTTGGGGTTGGCGCTTTGACATTGGCGCCCAATGCCACTTCCCAGGGAGTCACCGGAAGGTCGAGGTACACGTCGCGTCCCACGGTGCGGTACAGCGGATGCGGGTGAAACTCGACTTGCAAGTAAAGGTCCCCCGGCTTGCCCTTACCCATGCCGGGGCCACCCTGTCCGGCAAGGCGAATGTGCTGTCCGGCGTGAATGCCTTGAGGAATGGCGACGCTAAGCACTCGCTCGCGGGCAATGACATGGCCCTGTTCATCGATGTGCGGGATGCGTAAGGTGATCGAACGCGACGCGCCGCGATACGAATCTTCGATATCGATCACCACTTTGGCATGATGATCTTCGCCGCGAAGATTGAAGTCTCCATGTCGTTCGTGGCGTGGACCACCGCGCACATGTCCGAATAGCGACTCGAAAAAATCGCTATGGTCACCTGAGTGCGCGCCCGCGCCGCCTGGGCCGCGAAACTCGAACCCCTCGTCCCAATCCGGGGGCGCGCGAAACTCCTGTCCGGCCTTCCAATTGGCGCCAAGCTGATCGTAGGCGGCGCGCTTCTCGACGTCTTTTAAAACCTCATAGGCTTCGCCTACTTCTTTAAAGCGCGCCTCGGCATCTTTTTCCTTGCTGACATCGGGATGGAATTTGCGCGCGAGTTTCCGGTATGCGCGCTTGATCTCATCCTGCGTTGCGTCGCGCTTGACGCCCATGGTTTGGTAGTAGTCCTTGAATTCCATGCATGTCACCAGTTGTACTTGCCACGCCGGTAGATGACGAAATAAACCAGGGCCACCAGTACGCTTCCCCCGGCGATATTGCCCAGGGTAACCGGAACAAGATTATTAAAAAGGCCCGACCAACCCAAACCCATGACCGGTGCTACGGCGTCGCCATTCAACAGGATGCCAAGCGGTATCAGGTACATGTTGGCGACGCTATGTTCGAAGCCCGCAGCGACGAACGCGGAGATCGGAAACACCACGGCAAGTATCTTGTCGGTCACGCTGCGTCCGGCCATGGCAAGCCACACTGCCAGGCACACGAGAAGATTGCACAACACGCCTTTGAAGAAGGCTTCGGCAAAGGGTAGCGAAACTTTGCTGAGGGCAATTTTTACGTACTGCGCGCCCACCGCGCCATTGTTCATGTCGGCGTGACCGGACCAATACACGATCAGCGCCAACCCCACGGCGCCAAGCGCGTTGGCGAAGTAGACGAGGGTCCAATTGCGAAGTAATTCCCGGCTGGTGATTTTCCGGTCCGCCCATGCCATGACCAATAGGTTGTTGCCGGTGAAGAGTTCCGCGCCGGCAATTACCACCAGAATCAAGCCAAGCGAGAACACCAACCCGCCCAACACGCGCGAGGCGGCAAAGCCCAGGCTGGAATCGCTTGCCACCAGCACGTAATACATTGCCCCCAAACCGATGAATCCGCCGGCCACCATGCCCAACATAATCGTTGGCGCCAGATCCATGTGTACTTTGGCGACGCCCATGGATTCGATGCGCGCGGCGATTTCCTTCGAGGCGTAGGCGTCGGAACCGAAAATGGTGGGTGAGGGCATGGTCTACGCCTTGTTTTGCCGCGGGCACGCCATGTCAACCGGGCGATCCACTATCGCACCACCAGAATATGCACCTTGACATGCACGGCGGTGATTTTCGCGCCCAATTGTTTTGCCAGATCGACTGCCGCCTGTATGGCCTTGTTCGACAGCCGCGATCCATCCGTGGGTACAAGAATGTGCTTGTACATCGAGTGTCCCTTCATTTCAGACCGCCATGGCGCGGCAACGCATGCAAAGTAACGCAGGCCAACGCGCGGGACTTGATCGAAGTCAAGGCGACGCAACGACGACGGTAGATGATGGGGTTGCGATAATCCGAAAAAGGACCCATTCATGTCGCTGCGTCACTCTCGCTGGATCTGGATCTTGCTGCTCGCACTAGTGCTGGCCGTGATCGCCAATTCCGTGGCGGCCCAAACCGTGGCGCAAGGCGCTGCAAATGGTCGCGTCATGTACGAGACCTATTGCGGCGACTGCCATTACGAGCGTATTCACCAGCGTGATCGCGCGCGCTCGAAGGTCTCTACGCTCGCGGATTTGCGCGCGCAGATAACTCGCTGGTCGGCGCAGACCAAGCGCGGGTATTCGCCGCAAGAACTCGCCGATATCGCCGAGTACCTGAACCAGTCCTATTACCGCTTGGACAAGTAGTTGTCAGCGCGCCTCGCGAAACGAAAAAGCTCGCCTAACGGTGTCGCGCGCCGGGGTCGGCGAGAAGGCGCGACACTTCGTCCCACAGGCCAGGCGCGTCCATTTCCGCGAACTCATAGCGCACCCGTACCACCGGTTTGACGCAGCCAAGAAGTGCGGCGAGATCGATGGGGGTGCCACTTACCACTACTTCGGCGCGGCTTGTTTCGATGGTGGCGCGTAGCGCCTGTATTTGCGCCGCCGAATAACCCATCGCCGGAAGCACCGTGCCGATATGCGGATACTGCGCGTAGACTGCGGCGATCTCGGGAGCGGCGCTTGTGCGCGGATCGACGATTTCGGCGGCGCCTGAGCGCGCGGCGGCGACGAACGCGGCGCCATAGGGCATGCCGCCGTGGGTGATGGTGGGGCCGTCCTCGACCACCAGTACGCGCTTGCCGCGCAACGCAGCGGCATTGTCCAGCGTTACCGGCGAAGCACCGCGCAACAATAGCGCGCGCGGATTCAGGAGGCGCGCGTTTTGCATCACCCGATGAATATCCGCCGCGGGCGCCGCGTCGGCTTTTGCCGCGACCACGATATCGGCCATGCGCAAGACCGCTTCGCCGGGGTGATAGGCCGATTCGTCGCCGGGCCGCAAGCTATCTAGCAACACGATGTGCACATCCGGATTGACGAAGGGAAAGTCGTTATTGCCTCCATCCCACAAAATCAAATCGGCTTCGCTTTGCGCGCGCGCCACTACCTCAGCGTAATCGACACCGGCATACACCATGTTGCCCGCGGCGATGTGCGGTTCATATTCCTCGCGCTCCTCCAGCGTGCATTGCGCGGCAGCAAGATCCGCGAGCGTGGCAAAACGTTGCATTCGTTGCGCTTCTAGATCGCCATAGGGCATGGGATGACGAATGATCGCGGCGCGCAGCGACTCCTTGCGCAATCGCCGCGACAGGTAGCGCACCGTTTGCGATTTGCCGCATCCGGTGCGCACAGCCGACACTGCGATCACCGGCACGCTTGCCTGGATCATGGTGCGCTGGGGGCCCAGCAGCAGGAAATCGGCGCCGCCCGCCAGGGCGATAGATGCCAAATGCATGACCGCTTCGTGTCGTATATCGCTATAGGCAAATACCACGCGCTCCACTTGCGATTCGTGCAACAAGGCATCGAGTTCGCCCTGCGCGATGATTGGTATGCCCTCTGGGTATAGCGGGCCGGATAAGCTGGGCGGATATAGACGCTTCGCGATGCCGGGAATCTGCGTCGCGGTAAAGGCGATCACCTGGGTGTTCGCATCGTCGCGGTACACCATATTGAAATTATGAAAGTCGCGCCCGGCCGCGCCCAGGATCACGGTATGGATGCGGTGTTTCTCGGCCATGATCGGTCAGGCGGCGGGGTGGGTGCGATTCAAGTAACGATGCGGCGCGTTTCCTGTTCGTGCTGGCGCTCGCGCACCGACGAGTCCGCCAGTCCGGATAGTTCTTGGGCCAAGAGGTACAACAGATTGCCGGCGGCGACGATGCCTATGAGCGCGCCGGCGTCATTGACCACCGGCAGCCGGCGCACGCCTTTTTCGCGCATCAGCGCCACGGTTTCGGCG
>JBJXEY010000026.1:0-14411 GCA_046153355.1 Burkholderiales bacterium | reverse complement strand
AGGCAGCGCTGGCCGCAAACGCCGATCATCATGCTTTCGTCGAGCACCGAGCCGGAAACGGTGCGTCTGGCTTTGGCGCGGGGTGCGCTGGCGTTTATTTCCAAAGCTGATAGCGCGGCGCGTATCGTGGAGGTGGTCGGACGCGCGCTCCAAGGGGGGCTGCCCGCGCCGGGGTCTTCTGCGGTTGCGTCTGGCTCTCCTACGCATTCCAGGCTAGGCGAAGCGGCTACCACGGCGGCGCTAACTCCGCGCCAATGCGAGGTGCTGGATCTCTTGGCCAAAGGCCTGTCGAACAAAGCCATCGCGCGTCATATGCAATTGTCCGAATTCACCGTGCGCGGCCATGTGCAAGCGGTACTGCGCATTCTTGAGGTGACCAGCCGCTCCCAGGCGGCCATTGCCGCGCGCAGCAAAGGCCTATTGGGCGCATGACACATCCGCTATCCGCCACGCGCGATCCAGTCTTGCCCGCTGCGTCGCCGTGGCGCAAGGCATGGCGGTACGTAGTGCGGCCGGAGCCAGACCGGGTGCTGTTGGAACAATTGCGTTTGGTGCATGGCAACGCAGCACTTTCGTTTGGCGCGACCTTCCCCGCCGCCGCAATGATTGTTTGGTTGTTCTACTCGGCTGGGCAGTCGAACCCGTTGATCGCGTGGCTGGCGGCGGTGGGGGCGGGGTGTGCGATCACGATCTGGCTTGCGTACTGGTTTCTACGCTCGCACCAAACTCAAGCAGACGCCGCGCGTGCGTATACGCTGACCCTTGCGGTCTACCCGCTCTATGGCTCGCTGTGGGGCTTCTTGTCATGGCTTACGCTTGACCAAGCATCCACGGTGAATGCCATTTTTCTGGTGTGCGCAACCGCTGGCGTGTTGACTGGCGGTATGACCTTTATGGCGCCGCTGCTGCCGGTTTATGCCGGTTTTGCGCTGCTTCTGGTACTGCCCTTGTCGGCTAAATTGTTCGTGCAGGCAGAGCCAGGGTTTCTGATGCTTGGGGGTGGCGCCATGCTGATGCTGGCGACGGTAATTGGGCAGGCGGCACGCAGTTCGCGTTCGATACGCAGCATGATCGAATTGCGCTTTGCCCACGAAGCCTTGCTTGCACAATTACGGGGAGAATCGGAGCGAGCCAATCAGGCGCGGGCAAGTGCTGAAGCGGCGCGGCACGAAGCCGAAGCGGCGCGCCAGGAATCCGAAAGCGCTCGACATGAGGCCGAGAGTGCGCGACATGAATCCGAAACCGCTCGACACGATGCCGAGACAGCTCGCCACGCGGCCGAAGCGGCGGACCTCGCCAAATCCAAGTTCCTCGCCGCAGCCAGCCACGATCTACGCCAGCCTATTCATGCGCAGGGCTTATTCCTCGATGTGCTCGCCAATACGCCGCTCTCGGTGCAGCAGGTCGAGATTTTGGCCAGCGCGCGCGTGGCGTCACGGGCATCAGCGGAGATGCTCAATACCCTGCTCGATTTTTCGCGCATCGAGGCAGGTGTGGTGCAGCCGCACCGGCAGCCCTTCGCCATGCAAACACTGCTCCATAGGATCGAGAATGACTTGGCCCCGCTTGCCGATGCCAAGTCGCTCGCTTATCGCTCGCGCGAGACCGAGGCGGTAGTGGATTCGGATGCGGCATTGGTCGAGATGATTTTGCGCAACCTGATGTCGAACGCAATTCGCTATACGGATCGCGGTGGCGTATTGATTGCGTGCCGCCGCCGTGGCGACAGGCTGCTGGTCGAGGTGCGCGACACCGGCATCGGCATTGCCCCCGAGCACCATGAAGAAGTGTTCCGCGAGTTTCACCAATTGGGCAACCCGGAGCGCGACCGGCGCAAGGGTCTGGGGCTGGGCCTGGCGATTGCCAAGGGGCTGGCCGAGGCCTGTGGGCATGCGCTCACGCTTAAATCGCAACCTGGGCGCGGCAGTACTTTCAGGCTTTCGCTGCCCTTGACGCAAACCGCTCCCGTGCCCGACGCACTAGCTTCTGGCCCCAGCGCGGCCAGCGCCAATGTGCTACGCGGGTTGCGCGTATTGGTGCTCGATGACGATGAGGCCATATGCGCGGGCATGGCGCATCTACTGCGCAAGTGGGGTTGCGAGTGCGACACCGCCGAGACCATCGACGCCGCGCTCGCGTCCGCCCGAGCGACGCCGCCAGCCGTCTTCATCACCGACTACCGCCTGCGCGAGCAGCAAACCGGCACGGCGGCAATCGAGGCGCTGCGTTTATTGCTCGGCGCGGATCTACCCGCGCTATTAATTACCGGCGATACCGCCGCCGACCGTCTGCGCGAGGCATCGAAGAGTGGCGTGACATTGCTGCATAAGCCGGTGTCGCCCGAGCAGTTGTTGCAGGCGCTGGTGCTGCTCGTTCGCGCGGAGATCTGAACGCGCTTTCCTGCGGCCCGCGCTGCATTGATAACCCCACTCCATCGCATGTGGTCGCTCAATTGAGATACCAGTCAATTTTGACCGGTCAATCTCGACACGGCGGCTCACATCGACCTTGCTTTATATCGATAAACGATATAATCGGTCCATATGATTCAGTCTTTCAAGTGCGCCGATACCGAAGCCTTGCACCAGCGCCGCCGGGTGGCGAAATGGATCAATATCGAAGCCGTGGCGAGGCGCAAGCTCGATCAACTGAATGCGGCGGGTGCGTTGGCGGATTTGGCGTCGCCGCCAGGAAACCGGTTGGAAGCCCTGGCCAGTGATCGCAAAGGGCAGCACAGTATCCGCGTCAACGATCAGTTCCGCGTGTGTTTTGTTTGGACGCCACAGGGTCCGAAAAATGTCGAGATCGTGGATTACCACTGAAGGAGCATGGAGATGACCAAGAAGCTTCCACCGATTCATCCTGGCGAACAACTGCGCGAAGAGTTCATGATTCCTCTGGGGCTCTCAAGCAACGCTCTGGCGCGCGCGCTCAACGTGACGCCCGCGCGCATCAACGAGATCGTGCGCGAGCGGCGCGGCATCACCGCCGATACCGCGCTGCGGCTGGCGCGTTTCTTCAACACATCGCACCAGTTCTGGCTCAATCTGCAAAGCAATTACGATGTGCAATGCGCCGAAGATGCCGCGGGCCGGGCCATCGCGCGTATTAAGCCGCGGCGGGCAGATTCCATGGATGGGGTAGCGGTTTAGCCTTTCGTTCATGCCGATGCGTTGTTGTTCTGGCTGGCGCATCAGACCGGTGTGCTAGAGGTCCTCGCCATCGACCGCGAGGACTTTTCGGTTTACCGCATGCCTGGCGGTAAGGCGCTCAATCTGGTGCTTTAAGGGTGTTTATTCGATCACCCGGTCATTGCGACCAAGGCAAGGGGTACGTCCCTAATTTCTTTTCAATTTCAATCCAAGCGAATCTCGAAAAATGAAACGCTATGTCAATTACTTCAATTAAAGACTTTATGAACAAGATCGCCGATACCGAGAGGCTTCATGTGCCCACCATCTATGCCTGGTGCAGGGGCGACCTGGAATGCCTGACCCTCTTTGAGCCGCATGATCTCATGCAGAACGGATGCACTATCTTGCGGCGGACCATAGAATGCTCGTCTTCGAAGGCGTTCGAGCAGCCGCTAAAGATGCTCGAGGAGATCCTTTGTATCGAGACGTCGGATGGAGCATAGGATGGACAGACTAGATGAGATTCGGGCGATCCTCGCCGGATCGAAAGTGTGCCCCGAGTCGCCTATTCCCTCGCAGCGGCCGGCCTACTACTTCCCCAGCCTGACGGCACGCGCTTGGTGGCCAAAGGAGGATTTTGAGTGCGTCGCCTACCTTGAACGGAATGCCTTGGTGATCCGCCGCGAGCTCGAACACGTGCTCGCGGATGGAGATGGCTTCCAGCCTTACGTTCAGCCTGAGGGGAAGATCCACGATTCCGGAGACTGGGACGTCCTCTACCTCTATTTTCACGGAAAGACGTTCGCGGAGAATCAGCGTCGCTGCCCGGAGACCGCGCGGATTATCTCCGGTATTGAGCGCCGCGGCGGGATGATCTATTTCTCGCGACTCACACCAGGCACGCGGATTGCTCGGCACTGCGGTCTCACGAATGTCAAGCTGCGGTGTCATCTCGGGCTGGTCGTACCGGATGGATGTGGACTGCGTGTCGGCGATGAGGGACGCACCTGGGAGGAGGGTAAGTGTTTGGTTTTTGACGACTCCTTCGAGCACGAGGTCTGGCATGACGGAAGTAGGGACCGCGTCGTGCTCATCGTGGATTTCTATCATCCGGAATTGTCGGTTGAGGAAATCGGCCTAATCGAGCACGCGGAAAAGTATCTCCTCGCGACCGCATTTGGCGGGTGGAATGAAATCCTCAACGCGCGCTGAAGAGCTTCGATTAACGCCGTACTCGGATGGTGGGCTAGGAAGACGAGAATCGAGTTCTCCGGGGATTGATCCTGTCTCGACCATCGTGGCTTTTGTGGATTCAAGCAACCAGCTAGATCACGGCTAAAGCGCACAACAGCATCAAGGTGAATGGCAGTAGGGCGCGGTGCTGCAATGGTAAGGGGTACGTCCCCTATTTCCCCTACCGTCTGCGCGAGGCAGCGAAGAGCGGGGTGACATTGCTGCATAAGCCCGTGTCGCCCGAGCAGTGGTTGCATGCGCTGGTGCTGCTCGTTCGGCGGAGATCTGAAAGAGCTTTTCTGCGGCCGGCGCTGTATAAAAACGCCACGCGCCATGGGGTATGGTCGCTCAAATTATTGACCATTGCTTAATTCATGACAAGAACGTGGCTCATGCGAGCATGTTACGTTTTTGGGAATGATCGATAAATACCAGTCAATTTTGACCGGTCAATCTTGACTATTGTGATTTAGGCGCGGCTAGACGAAGCTGCATCTGCATTGGTGTGTCCGTTTCAGGTGGAAATATTCTCCGGGTCAAACCAATGCGAAGTTGAAAGCACTCGTGCCATTTTTATTTTGCCGTGTGAACGCAACCCAACCAAATCTCAAAAAAGGAAACGCTATGTCCATCGATTCATTTCAAGCCTTCATGAACAAAATCGCCAACACCGAGGTGCTGCATACGCCAGCCATCGATGCGTGGTCCAAGGGCGGTATGAAAGCCGTTCTTGCCCTGGGTGAAAGGGAAGGCTTTGAGTTCACGGCAGAGGACGTGATTGCCGTGCGTGACATGCCCAAACCCGATGCCTCGCCGGCGCTTGTCGCATTTGGAGAAAAAATCGGCCAGGCAATGGATGCCCCAGTGGAGGGCGAGTTGACCGACAATCAGTTGGAGTTCGTTGCAGGGGGTAGTGACTGGCCTCAGGGGCCCGTGACCCCAAGTGGAAACTTATAAAAGGAAGCGCGGAGTCAATCGAATCACTGCAAGCGTTTCAAATCAAGATCGCCTGCACCTAGATGGTAGTGGGTAGGACGCGCCATTGCATCAATCAACGGTAAGGGGTATGTCCTTTAATTCGCGGCGCATACGCATGCTCCGGCATCCAGTTTTGACGTAATATCGTAATACGCCATTTTGAATCCCCCCGCTGCCATGACTCTCACCGTCCGACTTTCGCCGCACCTGCGCCAGCAGCTCGACAGCTATTGCAAGACGCGCCGCGTCACCAAGACGCATGTGATTACCGAATTGCTTAGTGAACATTTGTCCGCGCCTTCCAAGAGCGGCAAGACGTCGTATGAACTGGCCTGCGAATTCGGGCTGGTCGGCGCGTTGAAGGGTGGCAAGCCCGATCTGGCGGAAAATCGTAAAAAGTATTTGATGGAAAAGCTGCGTGCAAAGCATTCTCGTTGACGCGGGGCCGTTGATCGCGCTGATCAACCCGGCTGATAAGCACCATCGAGTGGTCAAATCGCACTGGCGGCGTTTCGATGGCCGCCGGTTGACTACCTGGCCGGTGTTGGCGGAGGTGTGTCATTTCCTGCCGGAGCCGATGCAGATCGGTCTTTTGCGCTGGGCTGAGGGCGGCGGCATCAGCGTGGTTGAAATGCATGAAACCGCGCTCTCTAGTCTGGCGGACTGGAAAGAAAAATATAGTGACCTGCCGATGGATCTGGCCGATGCCTCGTTGATCTGGGTGGCGCATCAGACCGGTGTGCTAGATATCCTCACTATCGACCGCAAGGACTTTTCGGTCTACCGCATGCCGGGCGGTAAGGCGCTCAATCTGGTGCTGTAAGGGTGTTTATTCGATCACCCGGTCATTGCGACCAAGGCAAGGGATACGTCCCTAATTTAATTTCTTGACAACTTGTCACGATATGGAACAATGCCTGTTTCTCAAGGAGCGCGGCGTGCGAACTCTCACCATAGGCGAACTCAAAGCCGGCTTTTCCGAGGCGATCTCCGCGGTCCAGGCGGGTGAGTCGATCATTGTTTGCTACGGACGAAAAAAACAGCGGGTGGCCGCGCTGGTGCCCTATGCCGATTTCGCGGCCGAGGCCGGCAAGCGCCCGTTGGGCGCGTTAAAAGGCAAAGCAAGCTTCACCATGCGCAAAGGCTATGCAATGAGCGATGAGGAGTTGCTCGCCGGATGAGTTATCTGCTGGATACCCACACCTTCCTGTGGGCGGTTTTTTCCCCGGAGAAACTCGGCCGCCGCGCTCGCGCCATCATCGCCGACAAATCGAATACCGTAGGCTTGTCGTCGATTTCGTTGTGGGAGATATCGCTTAAATTCTCGCTTGGGAAGCTGGTGCTTGAAAATACCAGCCCGGAAGAACTGGCCGCAGCTGCCCGCGAAATGGGATTGGAAATCATCAGCCCCACCGCCGAGGAGGCTGCCAGTTTCCACAAGCTGCCGCGTGCCGCCCATCGCGATCCTTTCGACCGCATGCTCGCCTGGCAGGCCATCCAACGCCAGTGGGTTTTAGTAACCAAGGACGGCGCTTTGCCCGAATATCGAAACGCGGGTTTGAAGACCGTCTGGTAGCAGGTTCAACACGCCATTGCATCAATCAACGGTAAGGGGTATGTCCCAATTACTACCTATTGTTATGCTCGATGCGCCACATCGCACTACCTAATACCTTTAGCGGGCGTGGGATAACAGCGAAGCACGCGAATCAACGCAGCGCAGCCGGGGGTGAGCAAGGTAGGGGCACGTTCCCTACTCCCTATCTGGTTATTGGTTCCTCGGCGCTAAGCCGCGGAGTCGAACGTCACCGAACTGCCGCCACCCGCAACCGCTTCGAGCAAGGCATCCGGCAGTTCGCCCTTGGCCTGGATTTCGTTCCACACCTTGAGGCCTTCCTCTTTAGAGAACGTGAAACCGTGCTGTCCGGCCAAACAGATCAGGTCGATATCCGTTTGCCCGGCAAAAGCCTTGGTGACCATGGCGCCAAGCGCCGAATCCTGATTAACTTTGTTGATAAAGCCATGCACTGCTTCGATGGACATATTCGCTTCCTTTTATTTTGGGTTCAATGGAGCCGCGCCGCGACGTTTGGCGTTCTATGGGCGGCAGTGGAAATTTTATTGGTCAAGACGGAAGATGGCTTCGTCCAATTGGACGAGGCTCGCGTGTTTTTCTCGCCGGGCGCGAAATAATTCACGGAATATGGGGTGACGCGGCGCATATGCTTGCGCGCGCTATATGCAGTGGCGTCGAGTTGCGCGGCAATGTTACAAATCATCCCGCTGCTCTAGGCGAGCGCTATTTGACGAAAACAGTACGACTTCACCTAAACCCATGAAAGGACAACCATGACTTACGACACCGTGCGTGCATTTCTCGAGCAAACCAACCGCGATGCGAAATTGGCTGCGGCCGTGACAGTCGCAATCTCCAATGGACTGGCGGAGGAAATCGTCGATATTGCCGCCGATGCTGGCTACAAGTTTTCACCCGAGGAGGGTTTGGCGGCGTGGAAGGAATTGGAAGCGGCAGGCGAATTGCCCGATGTGGTGCTTGACGCGGTGGCGGGCGGCAGCCGCAACCCGAACGGGTGCAGCACGCAAGATTGCTACATGAATACGCCATAACCCAACTCGAACACTGCCGAAACGAAATTCGCAGCGGGCGAGTTCCTGAAGGCTCGGCCCTCCGCCGTCGCGCGGTTTCTCCGGCCGCAGTCGGTGCTCAATCGGAAACACCTCCCCGCTACGGGCTGCCCCAGTCAATTTTGACCGGTCAATCTTGACTATAGGCACAGTGAAGCGGTTCGAGGAAACTTCTGGTCCATTGGTGCGGCCCATTCAGGGAACTCTATGGGGTACGTCCCTTATTTTCACTACTGTCTCGTCCAATTGGATGAGACGGGCGGGTTTTTCACGCTAGCCGTGAGGTAAATCACTAGGTATGGAGTGGTGCGCGAGGTATGCTGCGCGCGTTTCTGTCGGGGTATTCCTGCATGGATAATAAATGGTTACGGTTAATAACTGGCGACGGGGTAGCGGTCGTCAAGCTATATAGCGCTGTATTTTTTGCTAGGAGGCGAAGTCATGCGTAAGGTCCTATTCATTCTCGGTCAATTGTCCGACTCCGATGTCGATTGGCTCGCCAAGAACGGCAAGCGCGAGAAGGTGCTCAAAGGCACCGAGCTGATCAAATACGGCACGCGTATCGAGACCTTGTATTTCGTGCTTGATGGCGAGATGGAGGTGTTGACCAATAAGGGCGTGAAGCTTGCCAAGGTGGCTTCGGGCGATGTGTTGGGCGAGATGTCCTTGATCGATTCGGCGCCTACCGCGGCGTCTATCAGGGTCGATCACGATGCGCATGTGCTTGCTTTGCCCATGTCGAAGATTCGCGCCAAGCTTGAGGCGGATGTGGGGTTCGCCGCTCGGTTTTATAAATCGCTTTCGCTGTTTCTTGCTGATCGCATGCGCAACACCATTCGCCGCATGGGTTACGAGAACGATGAGGAGCCCGACGAGGCGCAGGGCGAGATCGATGAGTTGGATCCAGAGGTTCTCGACAACGTACATCTCGCCGGGGCGCGCTTTGAGCGTATGTTGAAGGCGCTGGCGGGCTAGGCGCCCCGCAGGTTTTGTTTTTTATGGTTTTCCCCATGTTTGCGTATCGCGATAGACCGGTCGTATCTGGCGGGCGAGCACTTGCCTTTGCCGCGGCGATGCTCATTGGCGGTGTGGCGCAGGCTCAAGCACCCGCACCGACTTCAGGCGTTACCTTGGAGAGCGCGATCACTCAAGCGCTGCGGCAAAACGCCAACATTCAGCTCTCGCGCCAATCCGTGGAAGCCAATCGCGGTAGCGTGCTGCAGGCGCGTGGCATATTCGACGCGGTGGCTTCGGCCAGCGCCAGTCACAACCGCAATTACCGGCAGTTGCGACGCGACGAGGTGATCTCGTTGCAATCGGTGCGTATCACGCCGCACGATCAGATTACCGAGACCACCACTTACCGCGCCGGGGTGGATCAAACGTTGGAATCCGGCGTGGCACTGGGAGGGGCGTTCGTCGTGAGTGGCGTGCAGGATAACGCGCAACGCATTCAGGGCATTCCGCCGCAAACCACCGCTAATCTGCAGTTCACGCTGAAGGTGCCGCTTTTAAAAAATGCGGGGCGCGATACTGTTACGGCGACGCTCGCGGCTGCGGGTCACGAGTTGGATGCCGCCAATCACGATTTCTCGCATACCAACGCGCAGATCGTATTAAACGTGACATTGGCCTATTGGGAGTATGTAGGGCGCACGCGCCTGCTCGACATCGCCACTGAGAGTGAACGCCGCGCACGGCAATTACTCGCCGAAATGCAGCGCCTAGTCAACGCCGATCAATTGCCACGCGCGGAATTGGAATTGATTTCCGCCAGTGCCGCCGAAAAAACCGCGACGCGTGTTGCCGCCGAACAATCGCTTGCCGATGCGCGACGCAATCTATCGCGCCTGCTGGGTGTTTCCTCTGCGGAGGCTGTGCGCTTGCCGGCGCCGTTGCAAGACTTTCCGGATAACCAGAACGCACCAACTACGCTTATAAATCTCCCGCAGGAATGGATCGACCGGGCGCTTGGCCGGCGCGCCGATCTACTTGCGGAGTTGGCGCGCGAGCTTGCCGTGCGCACCCGCGTGACCGCGGCGCGCAACAACTTGAAGCCGCAGCTCGATCTCAATTTTGCTTTCGGCTACATCACCAATGCGGAGAGCGTGGCGATCACCAGTCTCGAAACCTTGGTCGGACGCACCTACGCGGGGCCAGTGGTGACGGCGGGCATCTCCTACCAGTTTCCGGTGAGAAATAGTGCCGCCGAAGGGCTGGTGCTTTCGCAATCGGCTGCGTTGGATTCGAGTCTTATTCGCCAGCGCGATCTACGCGCAACCATTGGCGCCAACGTCGAGGTCGCGGCGCAAGCGCTGCGCCGCGCCGCGCTGCAATTGCGCGAGGCGCGCGAGGCGGTGGGGCGTTATGCCACGGCGTTAAAAAATGAACGCACCAAACGTGAACTGGGCACCGCTACATTAATCGATGTGCTCAACGTTGAGGACCGCTACAACAACGCGCTGACCGGTTCGGTGTCGCGCGAACAGGCCTTTGCCAATGCCATCGCGCAACTGCGCTTCGAGGCAGGATTGCTGGTGAATCGCGAGGGCGAAACGTATACGGTGCGCGTCGAGGACCTTATTTCGCACGCCGTGGAACTGGGGCAATAGGGCCAAAGGCAATATCCAGGAAACATCATGTCCGATATACAAGCCAAGTTATTTCGCAAGGTGGCGCTAGAGCGCCTCTCCTCGCCCGAACAGTTGGATCGGCTGATGCAGGTGATTACACCGCAGGCCTGGGTGGCGTTGGCGCCGCTTGCAGCGCTGATTTTGCTTGCCATGGTGTGGGGCTGGTTTGGCTCGATCCCGACCAAGGTGAATGGCAAGTGCATTTTGATCAATCCCTCGGGTTTGGCAGACCTAGGCGCCAGTTCCGCCGGACGCGTGCTGCTGCTCAATATCAAGGTGGGTGACTTGGTGAAGCGCGGTCAGGTGATCGCCGAGATCGCGCAACCGGAGGCGGCTGATCGCATCGAGAAGGCCGAGGCGAAGTTGCGCGATTTGGAGGCACAGGGCCGCAGCGTGCGCTCCTTTGCGCAACAGGGCACGGTTCTTAACGCGCAGTCGCTTGCGCAGCAGCAGCAAAATCTGGAAGCGCAATTGCGTAGCGCGCAGCAAAAGGGCCGTGTCGCCGCAGACCGGCAGAAGGTGCAGGAGGAATTACTCGCGCAAGGGCTAGTGACCAATCAAACAGTGCTCACCACACGCCAGGAAGTAGGCGCCGCCGAACTGGAGGCGGAAAACTTACAGAATCAGATCAAGCAACTGTCGTTGAGGAAACTTGACACCGACAAACAAAGCAGCTCGGAGGTTTCGAACATCGAACTGCAAGTGGCTCAGGCGCGGCGCGATCTTGATAGCTTGGTCGCCAACCGTAAGCTCACCACCCAGGTGTTGGCCAGCGTCGAAGGCCGTGTGGTGGAGGTAAAGGCGGCGCCGGGTTCTCTGGTGACGCAGGGTGCGTCGCTGGGCCTCGTTGAGCAGTCGGGCGACGCCAAAGGCGCCCTTACGCCAGCCAGTGCACAGGGCGCAGTGCAGGCGTTGATCTACGTGGCCGCGGCCGATGGCAAGCAGATTTTGTCCGGAATGCAGGCGCAGATCGTGCCCTCCACCGTGAAGCGCGAAGAGTATGGCTTCATGCTGGGGAAAATCAGCTACGTGTCTGAATACCCTTCGACGCCGCAGAGCATGAATATGCTCCTGCAAAACGATGCGCTGGTGCGCGATCTGGCGGGTGCCTCGCCGCCGGTGGAGGTGCGGGCACTATTGACGCCGGCGGATAACTACAGCGGCTACACCTGGTCTTCGGCTGCGGGCGCGCCGGTGAAGGTGAAGGCAGGCACGGTATGCACCAGCGAAATCGTGGTGCGCACGCAAAAGCCGGTGAGCCTGGTTATTCCAATTCTCAAGAAATCATTGTCGCTTGATTAGGCAGGACGTACAGAATTGAGCGATTCAAAACCTAAAAAAGAGATAGCGCCGGCGGACACGCGCCGCCACGCTGTGCCCACGGTGCTGCAGATGGAGGCAGTGGAGTGCGGCGCTGCCTCGCTTGCCATGGTGCTAGGGTTTTACAAACGTTACGTGCCGCTGGAGGAGTTGCGGCTGAAGTGTGGTGTATCGCGCGACGGCAGCAAGGCCTCAAACGTGCTGCGCGCGGCGCGCGGCTTTGGCATGACGGCCAAGGGTTTCAAGAAGGAGCCGGCCGATCTGCGTGCCATGCGCCTGCCGATGATAGTGTTTTGGAACTTCAACCACTTCATGGTGGTGGAAGGTTTTAAAAACGGCAAGGTCTACCTCAATGACCCCGGCAGCGGGCCGCGGGTGGTGACTGACGACGAATTCGATCAATCCTTCACCGGCGTGGTGCTGACCTTCGAAGTAGGCCCCGAGTTCCAACCCGGCGGACAAAAGCCAAGCGTGGTGGAGGCCTTGAAGCGCCGCTTCGCCGGGCTCGAAGTGGCGCTTTCCTATCTGGTGTTGGTGGGCCTGGCGCTGGTCATTCCTGGCATGTTGATCCCGGTGTTTTCCTCGGTGTTCGTCGATGAATTCCTGGTGCAGGGCCGCGAGAGTTGGCTCAAACCATTGTTGATTGGCATGGGCATCACGGCGGTAGCGCGTTTGGGGCTCACTTGGCTGCAAAGTTACTACCTCTTACGCGTGCAAACGCAGCTTGCCATGACCTCGGCGAGCAAATTCTTTTGGCATGTGCTGCGCATGCCAGTGGAGTTTTTCACGCAGCGCTCGCCCGGCGAAATCTCCTCGCGTGTGGCGATCAACGATCGCGTCGCGGGGTTGCTTACCGGAGAACTCGCGCGCGCGTTTCTGTCGGTGATGACGGCGTTGTTTTTCGTCGCCATGATGTTTTATTACGACGTGGTGTTGACGTTGATATCGATAGCGGTGGTATCGGTGAACGTAGTGGTGCTGCAACTCACCTCGCGAAAAATCACCGATATGAGCATGCGTCTGGCCATGGATGGCGGCAAGTTAATGGGTGCGGCGATGAACGGGTTATCCATCATGGAAACCATTAAATCGAGTGGTTCGGAGGGCACTTTCTTCTCGCGCCTGGCCGGGTATCAGGCGAAGTACGTGGTGTCGGAGCAGGATGTGGCGCGCGTCAGTCTGGTGATGGGCGCCTTGCCCGGCGCGTTGCTTGCCATTAATAGTGCTCTCGTGATCGGTATCGGCGGCATGCGTGTGATCGATGGGCATTTGTCGATCGGCATGCTGGTGGCCTACCAAAGTCTGGTAATGAGTTTCATTGAACCTGTGAATGCGCTGGTGGGCCTTGCGCAGCGCTTAAAGGAAGTGCAGGGCGATATGAACCGCTTGGACGATGTGCTGCGTTACCCCATCGATCCCTGGACCGAACAGCCTCTCGCGCCGGAAGCGGGCTCGGGCCGGGCGGCGAAAATGGAAGGCATGGTGGAGTTGCGCGGGGTTTCGTTTGGCTATAACAAATCGGACCATGCGCTACTCGAAGATTTCAGTCTCACGGTCAAGCCAGGGCAACGCGTGGCCATCGTTGGGCCCTCGGGTTGTGGCAAATCCACAGTTTCCAAACTGGTCACGGGCCTGTTTGGCGCATGGAACGGCGAGATTCTTTTCGATGGCCGTCCGCGCACCGCCTACAGCCGGTATGAATTTTCTAACTCGGTGGCGCTGGTGGATCAAGACATTGTGCTGTTTCAAGGCAGCATTCGCGAAAACCTCACGCTGTGGGATGACACCATCCCCGAGACCGACATTATTCAAGCCGCGAAGGACGCCTGCATTCACGACGTGATCCTCGCGCGTCAAGGCGGCTACGACAGCTTGGTGGACGAGGGCGGCCGCAACCTTTCCGGTGGGCAACGCCAGCGCCTGGAACTGGCGCGCGCGCTCGCATCCAACCCGCGTATTTTGGTGTTGGATGAGGCTACCAGTGCCCTGGATTCAGCCACGGAAAAACAGATCGACGACAACCTGCGCCGCCGCGGTTGCTCCTGCATCATCATCGCGCACCGCCTCTCCACCATTCGCGACGCGGACGAAATCATCATGTTGTCGTTTGGGCAAATCTTGGAGCGCGGCACCCACGATCAATTGATGGCGATCGAAGATGGCAACTACCGCCGTCTGGTGGCGCAGGCCTGATGATGAGCGCTCTATCGCAAATACTAGCCAATGCACCACGTGAAGAACGTGGCAGCGACGCGCCATTTTGGTTGCACACGGCCGAAGAATTTTGTTGGGTGGAGTCAGGCGGCGTGGATGTATTTGCCGTCAAGCGCGAGGGCAAAACGGTGCAAGGTGCGCGGCGCCACGTGTATCGCGCGGGGGCGGGATCGATTCTTCCCGGTATCGACCCTGCGGCGTTTGGTGAGGATCAGGGCTTTCTTGCAGTATGCGGGCCAGGCACGGTACTGCG
>JBJXEY010000014.1:0-5498 GCA_046153355.1 Burkholderiales bacterium | reverse complement strand
GGTTTCCCTGCCCAGAGACGAAACGCGTGTTTCCCCGCTTCGACATCGGCCTCGACAATGGCGCGAATGAAGTTGGAGGCCGGCATCGTCTTGTTTTCTGAGGGTTTTGCCATGTCGCGTCAACTCGGAGAGGGGAAAGCTACCGATTCTAGCCTACGGGGTATGTGCGCCGGGCCCCAACGTAGGTGGATCGCCACAACGGTCTTAAGTGGAAAGTGCGGTGGCGTATCCATGTTCGACTCGGCGTTAGAAATTTTCACAATGATTTGCATTTGTTTGCTTAAGTAATTGTTGTTTATGCCGTAACGTCGATGACGTCGGAAACCCGTTGGAGAGTTGTTAAATATTTCACGTTGGACGAACCACGAGTGAATTTTTTCAATGACTGCATCGTTACAATAATCAGGCAATGACAAAACAATTCAAAAATAATTTAGGTGCGTTGCTACTTGGCGGTCTTTACTTGATTGGCTCGGCCGCTACGGCGCAGGTCTATCAGTGGAAAGATGCCGAATCGGGCGCCACGCGCTTCGCCAACTCGGCGCCATCGTGGTATCGCAACGCGTACGGCGAGTCGCGAGCGCCTCGCGTGCAGGTTTTTTATTACGGCGTGTTGGTGGATGACACCAGTCTTCCCTACGATAGCCGTATTAGCTTGCGTAGTCGTACCCATATCGGCCGTTATTTGCCGACGTTGATTCCGCCAACCTCGATGCAAGCGCGTCGCTAGCTAAGTTATTTGACCGCGTACCACGCGGCACGTAGATCGTTAGCTCCTAAGCCAATACATTTCCCACGTCCTCGCCGACATCGATTGCCCGGTCTTGGTACTCTTTGATTTAATTTCAACGAGTCGTCGAGAGGACATGGCATGGTCGCCAAAATTACTTGGGAACCCAGCAAACTGGCCGATGTGAAGCCAGGGTGCAACGAACTGGTGGTGAAAACCATTCAGTTTGGTTTGCAGAAAATGATCATGGAAAAGGATGTGCCCATCAAAGTGCGCGATGGGACGCTCCTTTATTGCAACGTGTTTCGCCCGATGAAATCGGGCCGCTACGCCGTGGTGATGTCAGCCGATGTCTACGGCAAGGACGGTGACGGGCGCGAAACGCACGAGAAATTCGCCACGCACGGCTCGGTCAAAACCACTGAATTCACACCTTTCGAATCCCCCGATCCGGGCTATTGGGTGCCTCTGGATTACGTGGTGGTAAAGCTTGCTCTACGCGGCAGTTCCAATTCGATTGGCGATTTGTATCCGGTCTCCACCAAGGAGGCCTATGACTATTACGATGCCATCGAGTGGGCCGCGGTGCAGGAGTGGAGCGACGGCAAGGTTGGCTTAAACGGGGTGTCGTATCTGTGCATGACGCAATGGCCGGTCGCGGCGATGAATCCGCCACATTGCAAAGCGATCATTCCCTGGGAGGGGGTGAGCGATATGTATCGCGATTGGTCGTTTCACGGCGGCATGCCGGAGACCGCGTTCAACCCCTATTGGTATAAATCGCAGTGTGATCGCTGGGGTTGGCAGAAGTGTTTCATCGAAAATATGCCCGAAGAGATGAAAAAACATCCGTTGATCGATGAATATTGGCGCGACAAAATTCCCGATTTGTCGAAAATCGCGATGCCGATGTACGTGTGCGCGAGCTGGTCGACGCAGGGCCTGCATACACGTGGCACGCTGGAGGGATTCAAGCAGGCGAGTGCCAAACACAAGTGGCTCGAGATTCATGGCCGCAAAGAGTGGGAGGTCTACTACTCGCGCGAGGCGTTGGAGCGTCAGCGGCGCTTTTTCGATTATTTTCTAACGGGCATCGAGAACGACTGGTTGGATACGCCCAAGGTGCGCGTTGAGGTACGCGAGCGTTTCTACGATGGCATGACATATCTCGAGAACGAGTGGCCTATCGCGAGAACGCAGTATACAAAGCTTTTTCTCGATACCACCGCGATGAGCTTGTCGCCGAAGGCTTTCGCAGGCGAGTGCAAGCTCGCGTATCCAGCAAACGGCGTTGATGGCGAGGTGTACGGCCCGCAGTTTAAATTCAAGTTCGAGCGCGATACCGAGCTCACCGGGAATATGAAACTCAAACTCTGGGTTTCCGCCGAAGGTTCGGACGATATGGATTTGTTCGTCGGAATTAAGAAACTTGATCGGCGTGGCAAGGAGGTGAACTTTCCCGACTTGAACCACATTGAGCATGGCCACGTTGCTCCGGGTTGGTTGCGCGTGTCGCATCGAGAGTTGGACGAGGCGCGTTCGACGCCGTGTCAACCGTGGCTGAAACACGAACGCATACAAAAACTAAAAGCCGACGAGATCGTGCCGGTCGAAGTGGAAATTCTTCCCTCGGGAACGTTATTTCGCGCCGAAGAGACGCTGGTGCTATTGATCCAAGGGGCCGAGATCTTATTGATCGATCAAACTCGATGGCCGATCAATGCAGGCCAGGCATTGCCGCGGGTGCGCTGCATGCATACTGAAACGGTCAATAACGGCAAACACGTCATTCATGCTGGCGGAAAGTACGATTCGTACCTTTTGGTGCCGGTTATCCCGGCAAGGGGAGGCCAAGCTGCGCCATAACTTGGCGCGCGCGATCAGGGTAATCGGTGATCAGGCCATCGACGCCCATGGAAATTGCATCAGCGATTTCTTGTGGCTCGTTCAAGGTCCAAGGCAATACCGAGATTCCAAGGTCATGAGCTGCGTCGATCAACGAGTCGCTAAGGTCGGCGAAATGCGGCGACCAGATGGTGCCTACGGTGTTCGTAGAGTGGACGTGCACCGCTGCGGCGATCATGCGGGGAACCGATCCATGATCGGCAAAACATACGCCGTCGGTCCAGGGTGACTCCCCTTGTTTTTTAATGGTGTCGCCAGGCGATTGCTCGGTGCTGAGGTAACTCACGGCAACATTCGGCTCCAGATTTCGCGCGATTCGCAACGTTCGCCAGTCGAACGATTGAATGGTCACTCGATCGATGAGTTTGGCGGCGCGAATTGTTGTCAGCAGCGCGCCGACAAATTCGGTGGGCTCGGCGGCTTCATTGGGATGCAAGGGGGAGAGCTTGGTTTCGATATTGAAGCGGATCGAAGTGTTCGAGCCCTGCGCGACCATGTCGAATACTTCCGCGAGCGTCGGCATGGGTACGCCATCGCTGCCTTGTTGATCGGGGAATCGCCGGTGGTAGGAACTCTCGGGATCGATGCGACCAACGTCAAAAGTTTTGATCCGCGCTAAGGACAGACTGCGGACCGTGGGTGTTGCCGCGCACAGCCAATTCCCATTGGCATCGCGAGTGATATCGGAATTGAGGCGCCGATCATGAGCGACCACCACCACGCCATCTTGCGAGATGGCTGTGTCCAGTTCCAAAGTAGTGACGCCCATCTCCATTGCTGCGGCGAACCCTATTAAAGTGTTCTCCGGGAGAAGGCCGCGTGCGCCGCGATGGCCTTGAAGATCGAAGTATCGGGAATCCAGTCTTTTGGCCATGGCTTGGCTCGCAAACCTCAAAATTTCAGTTCAATTCCCGTTCGGCCTGGAGTCCCGTTCATGGGCTGATAAAATTGCTGTCTGGCCAAAACTGCAATGACCGCGCAAATAAAATTCATTTTGAAGCGCGGTCAAGGCGAAGATGGTATGCCGATTTCTTTCCGGAAGTGCTCGCGGCAACACGCAATTCGCGTAAATCGGCGTGGGCGATTCAGTGACCCGATGCCGCCGATGCGCCGATGTATTCCAAGGACCAATGGAGAAACATGAGTTACGAAAATATTCTGATCGAGCAACGCGGCCGGGTGGGCTTGATAACCCTCAATCGTCCTAAGCAGCTCAATGCTTTAAACGATGCGCTCATGGATGAGTTGGGGAAAGCACTAGCCGACTTCGAAGCCGACGCCGGAATTGCCGCCATAGTGATTACCGGCAGCGAAAAGGCGTTTGCTGCGGGCGCGGACATCACCGCGATGAAAGATTTGACTTATGCCGCGGCGTTTGGCGGCGATTTCATCACCCGCAATTGGGAACGCATACGAAGTATTCGCAAGCCCGTGATTGCCGCGGTTTCAGGGTTCGCTCTGGGAGGCGGCTGCGAGCTGGCGATGATGTGCGACATTGTTATTGCGGCGGACACGGCGAAGTTCGGTCAACCCGAGGTGAAACTGGGCATTCTTCCCGGAGCCGGTGGAACGCAAAGACTGCCGCGCGCGGTGGGCAAGGCCAAAGCCATGGATATGGTGCTCACGGGCCGCATGATGGATGCCGCCGAGGCGGAGCGTGTGGGCCTGGTTTCGCGAGTGGTCGCAGCGGATCAAGTATTGGCCGAAGCGCTCGCGGCGGCGGCGCAAATCGGCGAATTCTCCTTGCCTTCGATCCTTGCCGCCAAAGAAGCGGTGAATCGTTCGTTTGAGGGATCGCTCGCGGAAGGGTTGATATTCGAGCGACGCTTGTTTCACGCAGCCTTCGCGCTGGATGATCAAAAAGAAGGCATGCGGGCTTTCGTCGAAAAACGCAAACCCGAATTTAAACATCGCTAACTAGGCGATAAACCCAAAGTCGATCATCAACAAAAGTGACAATTCAGAAAATGACCACCAAGCAAAATGTCATCGTGGCAGGCGCAGGCCCCGTGGGCCTCTTAACGGCGCTAGCGCTCGCGCATCAAGATGTACCGGTTACCGTGTTGGAAGCAGAACCTGCGTTGACTTACGACTTGCGCGCCGGTACTTATCATCCCCCGTCGCTAGAAATCATGGCGCCGTATGGCGTGACCGACGAGATGCAAGAGACTGCGATCAAGGTGCCGCGCTGGCAGATGCGCGACCGAAAGCAAGGCCTGATCGTCGAGTGGGATTTGAGCGAAATCGCCGATCTCACGCCATACCCGTATCGATTGCATTTCGAGCAGCACAAGCTCACGCCACTTCTTTATTCCCGCTTGATGAAATATCCGCACGCGAAGGTGTTGTTCTCGCATCCTGTGACCGAGGTAACGCAATCGGCGCATAAGGTTGTCGTCACCACGTCGGAGCCGGGCGGAGGAAGCGCGAAATTTGAGGCGGATTGGATGGTGGGGGCGGATGGCGGACGCAGCGCTGTGCGCCGCGCGATCGACGCTGAGTTGGAAGGGTTTACTTGGCCAGAGCGTTTCGTCGTTATCGGTCACGGCGTGGATTTGTCCAAGCACGGATATGCCTACAACGCTTATGTTGCCGATCCCGAGGAATGGTGCGCCTTATTCAAGATGCCCGGCGAAGGCCCACCGGGATTCTGGCGGGTGTTGTTTCCGGTTCCGCCCGATGAGCCAGATGAAGTGGCGCTGAGCGTTGAGTCGGTGGAGCGGCGCATGCAAGGGTTTTTGAGCATTGGCACGCCATACCCGGTCATTTCCAAGATCATTTATCGGGTTCACCAGCGCGTAGCGCGAAAATTCCGCGTCGGCCGCGTGGTGTTGGCGGGCGATGCCGCGCACCTAAACAATCC
>JBJXEY010000012.1:0-31121 GCA_046153355.1 Burkholderiales bacterium | reverse complement strand
CGGTGATGGTGATGGCCGCGCCGCCCTATGTGTTAGTCGTCAACCCTGCGGTCGCCGCGAACAATCTCAATGAATTGTTGGCGTTGCTGCGCGCGCAACCGGGAAAGCTTAATTTCGCTTCCACCGGTGGGGTAGGCAGTACCTCGCATGTGGTGGGTGAGTTGTTCAAACGCGTCGGTAAGACCGATATCGTGCATGTGCCCTATAAGGGCGATGCGCAGGCCACCGCCGATTTGATCGGCGGGCAGGTGCAGATGATGTTTAAGCTCTCTGCTGGCGCCGCGCCGCATATCCGCGGTGGCAAGGTGCGGCCCATCGCCATTGGTTCGTTGAAACGCTCCACAGCTTTGCCCGATATCGCCACCTTCGACGAATCCGGATTGCCCGGATTCACCGCGGCAAGCTGGTTCGCCATCATGACGCGTGCCGGTGTGCCGGCCGCAATCATCACGCGGTTGAACGACGAGCTGAACCGCATGTTGCAGCAACCCGAAGTACGCGCCCGTTTGATCTCGGTAGGCGCCGAACCCGCTGGCGGCTCGGTGAGCGAGGCCGCCGCCTTTGTGCGTGCCGAGCGCGCCAAATGGGGTCAGGTGATACGCGAGGCGAACATCAAAATCAATTGATGACAAGGGGCGCGAGCCCCTTGATCATTGCTTCTCGACAATGCCGCCCTTCACTCCACCAAACTTCACTCCACCGAAATTTTCGCCCGCGCGATCACTTCGCCATAGCGTTTTAGATCGGCTTCCATTTGTTTGGAAATTTCCTCGGGCGTCCAGCTAAACGGCTCGAAAGTAAAGGTGGCGAGGCGCTCGCGCACATCGGGCTCAGCCAACGCCTTGGCAACATCGGCATTCATGCGCATCACCGCCGTGCGCGGTGTACCGCGCGGCGCGAATAACGCCACCCAACCTGTAACGGCGAAGTTCGAGGGCCCGCCCGCTTCGGCCATGGTGGGCACATTGGGAAAGATCGATATACGCTGTGGCGAAGCTGCAGCCAAGTACCTCACCTTGTTGGCACGGAACATCGGGCCGGTGGAGGCCGCGGTGCCGAACGCCCAATTGACGTCGTTGCTTGCCACCGACGTATAAAGCTGAGACATCTCTTTGAACGGCACGTGGTTGAACTGCGTGCCGGTGGCGCCTTCGAACAACGCCATGCCGATGTGGCCGGGGCTACCGATGGACCACGAACCATGCGACATGGCGCCGCGTTTCTCCTTGGCCGCGGCGATCAAGTCGGTCATGTTCTTCCACGGGGAGTCGATGGGCACCACGACGAAGAAGTAGGTGCGAAACAAGGTGGCCACTGGCTCAAAATCTTTCTGCGGGCTATAGGAAAGCTTCTTGTATAGATGCGGTTGCACCGACATGTGCGCATCATCCATTTGCACCAGGGTATAGCCATCCGCGGGCGAGGCCTTCACCGCTTCGATGGCAATGGCGCCATTGCCGCCGGGACGGTTCTCGACCACCAGCGGCTGGCCCCAGGTCTTGGCCACCTTATCGGCCACCAAGCGCAACACAATCTCAGGGCCAGCACTCGCAGGAAAGGGGGTGACGGCGCGTACCGGTTTGGCGGGGAATTGCTGCGCGGCAGCGGGTAGCGCAGCCGCGATCAATGCAGACGCGCAAAGCAGTGATAGGGATGCATTTCGATACGACATGGGTGTTTTCATTTGCCTTCCTCCTTGGGTAGAAAATGTCATGATCAAATTCGCGGGCCAGAGCATACCCTTGTTGGGCCGCCCGGCGGCACCGGCCCCGTGTTGGCGGGGTCTGGTTCAAAGTCTTTACGCGGCCCCGGTGTCGGTCATCCGCCACCGAGAAACTCATGCTCGATAAATATCTTGGCGCCGAGGCCGATTAGAAGCACGCCACCGGCGAGGTCCAGTTTGCTGCCCAGCATGGCGCCGAATCGGTGACCCGCGAACAATCCGATGGCGCTCAATATGGCGGTGACAAAACCGATGGTTACAACCGAGAGCAATAGTGGCGCATTCATCATCGGCAGCGCGATACCGGCCGCGAATGCATCGATGCTGGTGGCGATGGCGAGCACCAACAAGGTTCGTAGGCGGAAATCGGTGGTCGCCGTTTCGCCCGCGCCTCGCGTTTCCAGTTGATAAGACTCGCGCAGCATTCGCGCGCCCAGGAAAAAAAGCAACGCAAAGGCAAGCCAATGATCCCACGCTCGAATCAGCGGTCCGACGCCAGCGCCGACCATCCAACCCAGCCAGGGCATCAGCGCTTGCGAGCCGCCAAAAAAAATCGACACCAAAAAAACATGTCGCGCGCGAATGCGGCGTAACGCGAAACCCCGCGCTGCCGCCGCCGCCGCCGCATCCATCGATAGGCCAACCGCCAAAACCAGAATTTCTGCGAATCCCATGGCCCGATGGTAGTGGAAGGCGACTCCGGCAAATATCGAATTTGTCTCGCGGTTGCCGAAAATTAAGGACTAAAAAGGAGAAATCTCGTCGCGCTAGGGCAAATCAAACAGCAGCACTTCGGCCTGTTGTCCTTTATCAATGACGATTTCCGCTGCTTCGTTCGCTTCCAACGAATCTCCGGTGGAGAGTGGCTCGCCCGATACATTAACTTTGCCGCGCGCCACATGCACGTAGATACGACGCCCCGAGGTCACCGTGTGCCGCACGGCTTCCGCGCCGTCAATCAGCGCCGCGTAAATGCGCGCGTCCTGGTGGATTTTCACTGACCCGTCAGCGCCGTCGTTTGATGCCACCAGCCGCAGTCGTCCGCGTTTCTCCGCGCTATTGAAATTTTTTTCCTCGTAGCCGGGCGCGATGCCTTTCACCGCAGGTTCAATCCAGATTTGCAGGAAATGAACCAGATCGGATTTGGAGGGGTTGAATTCGGAATGCCGCACACCGGTGCCGGCGCTCATGCGCTGTACATCGCCGGGGCGGATCACCGAACCATTGCCCATGGAATCCTTGTGTTCCAGGGCGCCTTCGAGCACATAGCTGATGATTTCCATATCGCGGTGGCCATGCGTGCCAAACCCCATGCCCGGCTTGACGCGATCTTCGTTGATGACACGAAGCGGCCCGAAACCCATGCGCGTTGGGTCGTGGTAGTCGGCGAAGGAAAACGAGTGGTAGGAGCGCAGCCAACCGTGATCGGCATGACCGCGTTGCAGGGACCTATGTATTTGCATCATGGCGGGTTTCAATTCGATGGGAATGCGATGGAGCGGCGCTACGGCTGCAAGGTTGATAACTGTCTCGCCGCGTGAATTTTCTCATACTTAATTCTTGATAATTTTTTTATTCAGCTTAGATTTCTACTGCATTTGTGGCATTATACAATCCTATTATTTAAATAATTTAAGTGATTGAGGAAGTGACCATGATGAATCGCTTATTCGCCAGGCGTTGTATTGCATTAGGGCTCGCCAGCCTGTTTGCCGTGCCCCTCGCGCTCGCGCAGAAGTTTCCGGAAAAGGCCATCACCTTGGTGCTCACCGTGCCCCCCGGCGGCCCGATCGACACCTTGACGCGTGTCGTGGCAGCCGCCGCCACGGGCATCCTAGGGCAGGCGGTGATCGTGGAGAGCCGCGCAGGCGGCCTGGGTGTGCCAGCGGTGCAGCATCTGCAAAAACAACCTGCCGACGGATACACCCTCTTGGTGTTGCCGGATGCGGGCATCACGCTTTTGCCTCTCTTACAAAAAATACCGCCGCGGCGCATCGAGGATTTCACCTTCGTCGGCGCCTTTAGCTTCGCGCCCAATGTGCTCGCAATTCGTGCCGATATTCCCGCCAAGACTTTGGCTGAATTCATCTCCTACGTGAAGGCGCGGCCAGGCAAGTCGAGCTACGGCACTATGCTCGGTGTACCGCAGTACATCGACTTTGAGCGCCTGAAACTGCAAACCGGTATTGACACCTTGGCCGTGCCTTACGCGGGCGCTGCGCCCGTGGTGACGGCCATGATGGGCGGTCAGATCGACGCCACGATTTTCAACGCCGCGGCCTTCGCGGAACCGGCGCGCGCCGGGAAATTACGCGTCCTCGCCACCACCGCGCCGCGGCGCATCGCGTTGATGCCCGAGGTGCCCACCTTCGCCGAAGCCGGGTTTCCCAATGTGAAAACCAGCGAGGGCGGCATCTATATTCTGGTGGGGCCGGTGGGCATGGCCAAGCCGGTGGTTGACGTGTTATATCGCGCCTTCGTGGCAGCGGCCGCGCAGCCTGAGACGCGTAAGAAATTGGAAGCGCTTGGTTTCGAGCCGTATCAGCGCGAGGGCGAAGCGTTGCGGCGCGATCTGGCGCGCGACCTCGAGGAGAATGAAACTCTGATTAAGACGCTGCCGCTGCGGCTGGAATGAACCTGCCGCAACCAGTGCGAATCCGATGTCGGGTTAAATGGTCTGGCGCTCTCTTGGTTGGACTATCACGCGGGTCTCGCGCAATTCAAACAGACACTGTTACCGTTGATGATTGAGGCGGGATTAAGGGAGGCGTAGACGGGTTGAGATTGGTTCTAGGCACCTCCTTCTTCACCGTATCTTGGTTTAGCAACGCCCAGAACTACCCCAACAAACCGGTCACGCTCATGGCGCCCTCTGGCTGAGGCGTTACTTGGCGAACAACTGCGTGTCGTCGGCGAACGCCTTGAATTCCAGGGCGTTGCCCGAAGGATCGTGGAAAAACATGGTGGCCTGCTCGCCTACTTCGCCCTTGAAGCGCACGTGCGGTTCGATGACGAAGTTCGTGCCCGCCTTGGTAAGTCTCTGCGCAAGATGCTCCCATTGCGGCATGGTGAGCACCACGCCGAAGTGCCGCACCGGCACCGCGTCGCCATCCACGGGGCTTGTCGATACCGGATGGCATTCGCCGGGCGCGAGGTGCGCGACGATCTGGTGGCCGTGGAGATCGAAATCCACCCACTCGTTGCTGGATCGCCCTTCGGGACATTCCAACAGTTGGCCGTAGAAATTGCGTGCCTCGGCGAGATCGCGAACCGGGAAGGCGAGATGGAAGGGACGGGTGACGCTCATTGCAGTTTCCTCGTTGCGTGAATTTTTCGATCGGTGGGCTGGTGTCCAGGATTCTATAGATCAACGAATCGCCGGTAGCGGTAAAAGCTTGCCTTCTGAGGCCGAAGGTATAGCGCCGCTAATCAGTCTCGCCAAGGTGGGTGCGATATCCACGACTTCTACGCGTGTCGTTACCTCGCCTGCGCCAATCCAGCGCGGCCCATAGAACATGATGGGCACATGCGTATCGTAAGGATGCGGCGAGCCATGCGTGGTGCCGGTGCGGCCGGGTGTCCCGAATAGCCAATACGGTTTGACCACCAGTTGCATGTCGGCTGAGCGCTCGGGATGCCAGGATTTGCGCACCTGCGAGAGAAACGGTGTGTTGCCGGGAAGCGTATTGCCTTCAATGTCCGCGCGGCTGAAGACGGCGATGATGCCGGGCTCGGCGAGCAGTATGCGGCGCGCTTCGGCGTCGAAGTTTCGCCTATCGATGCGTTTACCTTCGATTTGTTTGCGGTCAAATAGGACGCCATCTGCCGACCAGCCGGTCACCCAACGCGTGGTGCCGAATTTCGCAGCCAAACCAGCGTTCAGGCGCGTCAGCGCGCCATTGAGGTCTTGTTGGTTGGCGTCGCGCCCTTGCGTTCGGCTATACGCGGGCACCGGCGTGAAGCCATGATCGGCGGTCAGCACGGCGATGTAATTGTCGCGTCCTACGCGGCTGTCCAGGTCGCGAAAAAAACTCTCCAAGGCGCGATCGATACGCAGTAGATGATCATGCGACAAGCGGGATTCGGCGCCGTAACCGTGGTTTACGTAGTCGTGACTGGAAAGACTAATTGAAAGAATATCGGTCGCGTCATCGATGCCCAGGTTTTCGCCCGAGAGCGCGGCACGCGCGAAGTCGAGCGTCAATTGGTCCATGAAGGGAGTAGGCAGCAACGCGGTATAGAACGCCGCATTGGGTTGCGGCCCGTCACCGAAAGTCTTGGGCAATTTGCCGCCAGGCCCATACCAGGGGCGCTCGTCGGGCACCGATTGTGCATATGAAGCCTCGGGGAGCAGTGGCGACCAAGTGGCTTTGAAGTAGCGATCCGCAGGCTTCGCCGCGTTGAATGCTTTCACCCAAGCCGGGTGCTCGCGCATGTAGTAGGTGCTGGAGGCGAATTGGCCCGACTCCGCCATGTACATATAAGCGATGCCTGATTTCCCCGCGGTGAGAATGGCGCCGCGATCTTTGGCGGAGATACCAATTACCTTGGATTGAGGATCTTCGCGGCGCAGCACGTCGCCCAGGGTTTCGGCAAGGAGATTCTTCGGGCTGGTGCCGGCCAAGCGCGCGGTGCGATTCTCTAGGTAAACGTGAGCCTCGTCGCCTGAGTTGTAGACTTCGGCACCGGTCGCTGGGTCGCGCCACTCATTGCCGATGATGCCGGTGCGATGCGGATAGGCGCCGGTGAGCATGGTGGCGTGCCCAGCGGCAGTGACGGTATGCGCGTGCCCGTAATGAGCTTCGGAGAACCACGCACCACGATCGAGAAACCGTCTTAGGCCGTCGGGCGCGAGTTGCTCGCGATATTGCGTTACCTGCCATTGCGGCAGGCCATCGACCACCAGTAGTACCACTAGTCGCGGTTTACCTTGCGAGTTCTGGGCGGTGGCCCCGCCGCACAACGCGAAGGCAAACGCGGCAAGCCAGGGGGCAATCCGCAAGCGGTGCCAACTATTCGAGAAGAACAATCTCAAGTGCCAGAATCAAGCAGCGGGGAAGTGCGCGAAAACTTTATTTGCCTGGAAAAGATAAGTCTCAGCGTAATCCAGCACCACGGGTTTCCTTTGCTGCACCGACATCGCGCCCATCATCGGCATCCAGTTGAGAATCTCGTGTTGTCCGGCCGCCTCCAGTTGCTCGCCGCTTAAGGAGCGCCAATAGTCGTAATCGCCGCGTTTGAAGGCCTCGAGCAAGCGTCTATCCGAGGCGTGATCGGGAATGATGTGGCCGCTGTTGGATGAAAGACTTGCATGCGACCAGCTCGATGAGGCCATCAGCACCACGCGATACGGGCTGGCGAGAATGGTTTGGGCTAATTTCACGCCCAGCTCCATGCACACCGCGGGCGAAGGTGCGGGTGGATCGGGTAGGCCTTTCTTCTCGATATCCTCGAATTGGCGCGCGCGGCTGCGGCCTTGGGTGACGATCACGTCGCTGCCATAGGCATTGAGTTGAAATGGCACGATGGGGTAGGGAAAACCTTTCACGTCGTAATCCAGATACATCACGGTATTTTGGAATGCCTGTGGCAGTGCTTCCTGATGCAGGAGCTTGTAGGCATAAGCGATCGGCATGCCGCGTTTGATGAGACCGGTGGCCACGCATTTCGCGCCTTCGCGATGGCCGTGCAGTTTCAACTTCCAATCTTTGGCGTGTCCCCAGGCATTTTCATCGCGGCCATAGCGCGCTTTTTTCCACGGTTCGGTCTCGAAGGTGTCATCCAGTCCAAAGATACAGAAGGGAGGAATGATGTCTTCCTGGAAGTTTTCGTACTGATCATCGCCAAAGATGATGATGAAATCGGGTTGGTAGTCGTCGAGGATTTTT
The DNA here is from genome assembly GCA_046153355.1 of Burkholderiales bacterium. Lineage (GTDB taxonomy): Bacteria > Pseudomonadota > Gammaproteobacteria > Burkholderiales > SG8-39 > 2-02-FULL-62-17. Next base: position 23,510 of record JBJXEY010000012.1, on the reverse strand, counting down.
CGCTGTTGATTAAAGCAGGCGATCAGCCGCTCGCGGTGTTTGGTCGAGGCGGAAACGCCGCGGTCGTTACCCATTTCGGCAACCATGTCGGCCGGCCAGTTTTTTACGTCACGAAACTTAGGATCGACATTGGGGGCTTTGAGCGATTCTTCGAACATGCTCTGCCGGCCCTTGTCCGGCATCATCAGGGGCGGGCTGTGCGTGGTGCCGATGCCGATGAATTCACCCATTTGCTATCTCCTGTGTGGTTGGCGTTTGGCGCGAAACGCGCGTTATGTGTCGGGTGTGGAGTGACGTTACGTTGCGTGGTGAGTCGGGTGCGTATCTAGTCCACAGTGATGCCGGCTTGCTTAATGAGCGGTGTCCAACGTGCGATCTCCGCCCTGACAAAGGTGTCGCTCTCGCGGCCCGACATGGCGATCATCTGCGCGCCATTGCCTTCCATCTGCGCGCGGAAATCCGCCATTTTCATAGTGCGTTCGATCTCAGTACGCAGACGCTCGATGGCGGGTGCGGGAGTGCGTGTCGGCGCGAACAGGCCTATCCACGACTCCACCGCGAAATCCGGGTAACCCGATTCGCGCACCGTGGGCACCTGCGGATAAAGCGGCGTGCGGTTGGCGCTTGCCATGGCGATGAGTTTCGCCTTGCCGGCATCCACTTGCGTGCGAACCGAACCCAGCGTATCCACGGTGAGGTCCACGCGCCCGGAAACCAGATCCGGCAACACCTGCTGCGCGCTTTTGTAATGCACCACCAGCATATCGGTGCCGGTGGTCTTCATGAAGAACACCGCGCCCAGGTGTTGGCCGGTGCCGGCGCCCGCGGTGGCGATCACCATTTTGCCGGGGGTTTTCTTGATGGCCTCGATCAACTGCGTGACGTTAGCGTAAGGAAGATCGGGCCGCGCGAGCAGGGTATAGGGTTGCGTGACCACCAGATTGACGGCAACAAAATCGCGTCCCGCATCGTAGGGGAGATTTTTATATAACCCTGCATTGAACACTATGTTGCTTGGGCCGCCTACCACCAGCGTGTAGCCATCGGCAGGTGCCTTGGACGCAGCCTCGGTACCTATGATCGTTCCGGCGCCAACACGGTTCTCAACGAAGAAACTCTCATTCATCTGTTCGGAGAGTTTCTTGCCCAGTGCGCGCGCCATCAGGTCGTAGCCGCCGCCCGCGCCAGAGGGCACAATGATTCTTACCGGGCGCTCGGGATATTTTTGCGCGAAGCCCAACTCACCATGCGCCATCGCAGCAAGCGCCGTAACGGTCAACAGAAATCGAACATTTGTAATTTGCATTGAATTTATCCTCCGGGGGCGGGTTTTGTCCTTCACCCATGGTGTAGGGAGCATGCGCGAGGAAAGATTCTGGCATGAATCGCTTGCATTGACACTGGAGACCGCTGCACGCAAGCTTCAGATATCGGTGAAAAATTATTGGAATTGACGAAAGGACGTGACGTGAGACGAATAGACAAAAGCTTGCGCGCCGCACGACGTGTAGTGTTGGCCGCAACGATAGCAATGGGGATTTCGACCTTGGCGCAGGCGCAAAACGAACGCTACCCGACGCGGCCGATCAAACTCATCATGCCAGCCACCGCAGGCGGCCCCGCCGATTTGTTGGGCCGGATCGCTGCCGAGCATCTGACGAAAAATCTTGGTCAACCGGTGGTGGTCGAGAACATCCCCGGTGCGGGAGGCAACACCGGTCTTGCGGCGGCCTCGCGCGCGGCGCCCGATGGCTACATGATTTTTCTCGCCTCTCAAGGGATGTTGTCTCTCGCGCCATGGTTATTCAAGGAACTGCCGTTCGATGCCGACCGCGATTTCGCGCCGGTGGTGTTGATCGCCGCGCCGCCTTATGTACTCGTCACCAACCCCGGCGTGCCCGCCAACAATTTGAAGGAACTGATCGCCTTATTGCGCGCTAAACCTGGCGAGTTGAATTTCGCCTCCACCAATGGCAATGCATCGAGTTCGCATATCGCAGGAGAATTATTTAAAAAAATCGCCAAGGTGGATATGGTGCATGTGCCCTTCAAGGGCGATGCGATCGCCGCGCCCGCGGTACTTGCGGGCGATGTGCAGATGATGTTTTCGCTGACGGCGGGCGTGACGCCGAATATTCGCGCGGGAAAATTTCGCGCCATCGCCATTGGATCGGTCAAGCGTTCCGCGGCGCTCCCCGAGGTGCCAACCTTCGATGAAGCGGGATTGCCCGGCTTTACCGCGGCGAGCTGGTTCGCGATTCTCACGCGCGCAGGCGTCCCGGCACCCATCATCGCGCGCCTGAACGACGAGTTGAACCGCATGTTGCAATTGGCCGAAGTTCGCAAACGGTTGCTGGGCATTGGCGCCGAAGCTGCCGGCGGTAGTGCCGCGGAACTCGCCGAGCACCTGCGCACCGAACGCGCCAAGTGGGGCCAGGTAATTAAAGAGGCAAAAATTACCCTGGAATAAAAAGGCGAAAAAGGGGCCAGGCTCGAATTAATGAACGAGAAGGGGCTAAAAAAGGGGCCAGGCTCGATTTAGTTAATAGGGGCCAGCTTCAAATTGAAAGCCAAGCTCAATCGATAAATCGAGCCTGGCCCCTTTTTATTCTTTTTGTATTGGAATATTCGCCGTCTTTACCAAGCGAATGAAATCCTCGCGCTCCTGCAGGAGGAACTTGGCGAATTCCTCGGGCGAGGCGCCAGTGGGGAAGTCGGTCTCCAGGCCTTGCGAAGTTAGGAACTTCGCCTTGAAAGTTTGATCAGCGATCATTTTTGCGGATTCCGCGTTGATGCGGCGAACCACCTCGCGCGGCACGGCGGCGGGGGCGAAGAAGGCAAACCAACTGCGGTAGTTCACGTCGATGCCCGTCTCCTTTAGCGTTGGCACATTGGGGAAGTCGGGCAGGCGCTTTTCCGAATTAACCGCCAGCGGTTTCATTTTTCCGGCCTTGACGTGAGTAGACGCCGCACCCAAAGCAAACCCCACTACCTGCACGTCGCCGGCGAGCGCCGCGTTCAAAGCCTGGCTCGCGCTTTTGTAGGGCACTGGGTAAAACGCGGCGCCCAGGCGCGACTTGGTGAACTGCCCCACCATCGCGGCCATGTTGATGCCGCCATAGGTGCCCAAGGTGATCGACTCCGGTTTTGCTTTCAGTAGCGCGAGCAACTCCACCATGCTGTTGGCGGGCACGTTGGGTGTGGCCATCACCATCGAATACAAGGTGCCGGTTTGCACAATCCCTACCAAATCTTTAAACGGATCGAACGACAACTTGGGTCGCACCACCGAATTGACGATGGTGGAGCCATTGCTGGTGGAGCAAAGCGTATAGCCGTCGGGCGTGGATTTGACGCAGGCATCCACGCCGATGATGCCATCGGCGCCATCGCGGTTTTCCACCACGAAGGGCTGTCCCATGGCTTGCGTGAAACCGGCGGCAAAGCCGCGCGGCGGAATATCGCCTGGGCCGCCCACTGGATGAGGCACGATGATACGCACCGCCTTCGTCGGGTAGGCCTGCGCCATCGCGCCTTGCGTAGCTACCGTCATGGTGAGACTGGTTACAATTGCTTGAACTATGGTTTGGAATTGCGTGGGCTTAGACATGTTGGCTCCTCTCGATGGATTACGAATCATCATAGCCAATATTACGTGTGATTGTTCCACCGTTTTAATGGGCGTCAATCTGGTTTGCCGCTAATGTTTTTTATAGGAGCTTCTATGCATAAGAAACTGAAATTTGCCCTTCGCGCCGCAGCCTTGAGCGCTAGCCTGGGCGGCGTTTGCCAGGTGATGGCGCAAAGCTACCCCGCCAAGCCAATCAAAGTCATCGTTGCGGTCGCCCCTGGCCCTGGCGTCGATTATGTTGCGCGCGCCCTCGGCCCGAAGATGGTGGAGGACTTGGGTCAACCGTTGGTATTCGAAAATCAGGCGGGCGGAAACGGTGTGATTGGAAGCGCCGCCGTGGCGCGCGCGGCCCCCGACGGTTATACGTTGCTGATGGCCACGCCCAGCATGATCATCACCGCGATGATGCTCACCAAGGGCATTCCGTACGATTCCAATAAAGATTTCGCCCCGGTAACCGCCGCCGTGGAGCCCTATACGTCGCTCATCGTTCACCCTGGCGTGCCCGCGAGCAATGTGCGCGAGTTGGTCGAGTGGGTAAAGAAAAATCCCGGCAAAGTCTCTTATGCCAGTTCCGGGATAGGTTCGGTGTTTCACATGGTGGGGGAATTGTTCAATCAAGCCGCGGGCACCGATATTCTTCACGTGCCCTACAAGTCGGTCCCCCCGGCGGTGCAGGCGGTGGTGGCCAATGAGGTGCCGATGACCTTTGCCGCGGTTTCCAACGCTCTGCCACAGGTGCGTGGTGGCAAGGTGAAGATGCTTGGCATCCTGGAGAAAAGCCGCTTCCCGCGCATGGCCGATATGCCCACGGTGGGCGAATCCTTGCAGGGATTTGAGAAACCGCCGTCGTGGTTCGGTTACCTCGCCCCCGCCGGGACGCCACCGGCGATACTGAATCGCATCCAGAACTCGGTGGTGAAGGCCATGGCTTCCCCCGAGGTACGAACCAGCTTCGACGATCTGGCGCTAGGCATCATCGGCAACACGCCGGCCGAATTTTCCGCGCAGATCAAGAGCGGATTCGCGGTGTATGCACGCGCCATCAAAATTGCCGGTTTGAAGCCCGAATAGCCGGAAGGAAACGGTAAATTTCGATTTCTCTAGCCGCGAGGAAACGGTGGATTTCGATTTCTTCGTGGTGGTCGGCTGAATTTCGAAACAAGGTGTAAAGGCGCGATCCCCGGTAACAATTGCTTACTCTTTAGACATCCCTCCAGCGCTGCCGCGCGTTAACAATGGCATGCAGCAACAACGCGTTGGCCAAAAGCTGACGCCAACAAGGAGGTGTGTCATGAAAACTCGGAATCTTCTCATCGCAGGTGCGGCGTTGTTGGCCGCGAGTGTCACCGCGCAGGCTGACAAGCTAACCGTGAGCATCGGGTTTGGCGTGGCGGCGCCGGTTCATGTGGCGCCTGCTCGCGTCTATTACCCACAGGCGCCCGTGTATCACGCTCAGGCACCTGTCTATCATGCTCCGAGGCCCGTCTATCACGCCCAGGCGCCCGTCTATCACCCATCGTCGCCGGTTTATTATTCGCCCCCGCCGGTCTACTACCCTGCGCCCTATTACGCCTCCGTTCCAGCGTACACTGCGCCGGTGTATCGACCGGCACCGGTTGTCGTTGTGCCGCGGCAGGTGTGGTATCCGCCCTCGTCTTACGTTTCCTATTCCCACGGGAATCGCCACGTGAACCGTCATGGGCATCATCGCTAAAAGGAAACTAAAAATGAAATTTGCGCGCGCCATCGCACTTGCCGCCTGCTCGGTGGTTCTATTCGCTAGCGTGCCAGCGGCGGCGCAACATCGTGGGCATGGTGGCGGCCCGCGGGTGAGTATCGGTTTTGGTTTCGGATTTGGCGTGCCCCACTACGCGTACCGTCCGCCTTTTTACTACTACCCGCGATACGCGCCCTATCCTTATTACTATCCTCCGGTGGCCGTGGTGCCGGCTGCACCGACTACTTACATCGAGCGACCGGATAACATCCAGGAATACTATCAATCGCAGCCTCAGTACCCACAGCAACCGCAGTACCAGCCACTGCCGCAGACTCAACAGCCGCAATCTCAACAGCAAGCGCCAAGCCCTGCGCAGCCGCAGGCGCAGGCCAGCGTTCCGCAGAGTGATTGGTTTTATTGCCCGGATAGCAAAATCTATTATCCCTACGTGCAGCAATGCTCGGTCGAATGGCAACGCGTGACGCCGCGTCCTCCGTCGAACTAAAGGAGGCCTACAGCATGAAAGAGTCTTTTCGCTACGCACCCCTCGTGCTTTTAATTTCGCTTGGGGCCTGCGTGACAGTCCCGCCCAGCGGCCCCAGCATGACGGCGCTACCCGGAAGCGGCAAAAGTTTCGATCAATTCCGCGCAAGCGACGCGGAATGCCGTCAGTACGCCACCAGTCAAATCGGCGGCACCACGGCCAAGCAGGCGGCCGAAGACAGCGCCCTACGCAGTGCCGTCTTGGGCACGGCCATTGGCGCGGTGGCCGGCGCTGCCATCGGCGGGCAGCAAGGCGCCGCGATCGGCGCGGGCACGGGGCTTATTGTTGGCAGTGTGGCGGGCTCGGATGCCGGTGCGTATTCGGCGCGCGGCGCGCAGCAGCGTTACGACTCGGGCTACGTACAGTGCATGTACGCCAAAGGGCACAAAGTGCCGGTCTCGGGGCGTTTTACGGATTCTGGGTCACCGCAGCAGCGAAGCTATTCGCCGCCGCCGGGAAATTATCCGCCTCCGCCACCGTCCAACGCGCCGAATTCAGGGCCGCCCGGTCGTACGCCCTACTATCCGCCACCGCCACCGGGCAGTTACTGAGGCGCTCACCGCCACTACAGTGTCGGATTACACCAGAAATATTCTATTGTTAAATGAATATTGGCAATTTGCTCGCGCTGTTGCTAGATGTAGAAAATAATTTACAAAATTGTTGTCATCTTCTGGCATTGGGATTGAGCAGGTTTGGCGGTTCTTCACCGCGCAACACGGCCACCAGATTTTGCGCTGCGGTCATCGCCATACGCGCACGCGTCGCATCGGTGGAGCTGGCCACGTGCGGTGCGAGCACTGCGTTTTTCAATTTCAAGAATCCAGGATGTAGTTTAGGTTCACCTTCGAACACATCCAAGCCCGCTGCGCGGATTCGCCCGGTAGCAAGTGCTTCCACCAGCGCAGCATCATCAACCACGCCGCCACGCGCGGTGTTGATGAGAATCGCCGAGGGCTTCATGGCAGCAAGTTCTTTTGCGCCAATCAGGTGATGCGTGCCTTTCGAGTAGGGCAGTTGCAGCACCACAAAATCGGCGCGTGAGAGCAACTCTTCTTTCGCCACCCAGGTGGCGTTAAGGCGTTTTTCCACCTCCGCGGCCAAGCGCGAGCGATTGCAATACAGCACCGGCATGTCGAAGCCCGTGGCACGTTTGGCAATCGCTTGCCCGATGCGCCCCATGCCGATGATGCCCAGCGTCATGCCATGAACATCAATACCCATCCATTGCTTCAATTGCCAATGCGTCCACTGGCCGGCGCGGATGGTGGCATCGAGTTCGGCCACACGCCTCGCTGCGGCCATCATCAGTGCCCAGGCAAAATCGGCGGTGCTGTCATCGAGCACCCCAGGCGTATTGGTAACCATCACGCCACGCGCGGTGACCAGCGGCGACATCAATGTTGTTGTAGCCCACCGCGATATTCGCGACTGCCTTTAACTTTGGCGCCGAGACAAGTAGCTTGGCGTCGATGGCGTCGGTCAAGCAGCACACCACGCCGTCTTTATCGGCTAGGTGCCGGGCCAGTTCATCCTGAGTAAAGGCTTGATCACCCTGGTTGGATTCGACTTCGCAGGTTTGCGAAAGAAACGCGAGGGTGTCGTCGAACACTTCACGTGTGACAAGAATTTTTGGTTTGCTCGACACGGTCTTCAATCTTCCAATTTGGCGCCCGACTCGGCCATGAGTTTTCGCCAACGTGCGACTTCCGATATCACTAATTGCCGCAACTCATCAGGCGTGCTGTTGACGGGGCGTTCGCCGAGTTCAGCGAAGCGCTTTACTATCTCCGCGTTTTTCGACACCGCAACAAATTCGTTGTTGAGGCGCGCCACGATGGCGCCAGAGGTCGCTGCGGGCGCGAACAGCCCCAACCATTGCGCGTAATCAAATCCGCTCACGCCTTGTTCCGCGACAGTTGGAAGGTCAGGAAGAACGGTACTGCGTTCGGCGTTGGTGACGGCAATAGCACGAAGTTTTCCCGCTTTGACGTAGGGTACCGACGAGGTGGTGGAACCGAAACCCACATTCACATGCCCCGCAGCGAGCGCGACCAGCACTTCGCCCGCGCCTTTGTAGGGCACATAGGTGACCGACACGCCGGTGGCACCGTGCAGCCACGCGCCACCCAGATGGGTGGCACTGCCCACGCCCGTAGTGCCAAAGTTGAGCGCGCCGGGTTTTGCCTTGGCCATGGCGACGTACTCTCGCAGATTGCCCGCCGGTAAACTCGGATTGACTAACAACAGGCTCACGGCCTTGCTCATGAGTGTGATGGGTGCGAAATCCTTCACCGGGTCCCAACTTAATTTGCGATACAAGGCCGGCGCCACGGTGAAATTGGCGGAGGCCGAGAGCAGTGTGTAACCATCCGGCGCGGCCGCGGCAACAAAACCTGTGCCGATGGTGGTGCCGGCACCGGGTTTGTAATCGACAATGAATTGCTGGCCCATGGATTCGGAAAGTTTTTGCGCGAAGATGCGCGTGGCGATGTCCACGCCGCCACCGGGGGCAAGCGGAACGATCACTTGTACCGGTTTCACTGGGTATGAGGGTACGTTTTGCGCCCATGCGACTTGCTGGGCAAAATAGCATGCGCCAAGCGTTGCCGCTACCAGAGCGCCGTGGTTCATTTCAACCCGCAACGCGCATACAACTTGATCGCATTGTCCCAGAGCATTTTGCGGCGGCGCTCATCACTCATATTCCATTTCATGAACATGTCCACCGAATCGGGAAAGTGGCTCTCGCCGTGCGGGTAGTCCGAGGCATACATCAATACTTCGTCACCCAGCATGTCGCACACCGAGTTGGTGATTTTTTCGCCCTCGGGGATTTCGATGCTTTGGAAGTAACGCCCCGAGAGCACGTAGTCGCTGGGCATTTTTTTCAATTCAGGGATGGCCGATTTGATGGTGTGCGCATGTTCGTCGATGCGGGTCATCCAGAAGGGCAACCAGCCGTGTCCGGCCTCCAGGGTGCCGATGCGCAGTTGCGGATAGCGATCCATCACGCCGCAGCCGATCAACGCCGCCATATTGCGCATGCCGCACCAGGGGTGGGAGGCGGAGCGTTGCAGCCACAGGTTGTCCCAGGTATCCAGACCGCCGGGCGCATAGGGCGGCATCACGGTGAAGGTGTGCAGGATCACCGCCAGATCATGCGCCGCAGCTTCGGCCCAGACGGGTTCCAGATCAGGGTGATCGATCGGCGTGCCATAGGGCGCATACACCATCACGCCCCAGGCCCAGCGGGATTTTCCCCAACGCTTGATTTCCGCGACGCTGCCTGCAATGTCGCGCGAGGCTGCGAGGATCACGCCACCCAAACGCTCTGGATAAGCACCGCAATAATCCTCCATCCAGCGATGGTAGGCGCGGTACATGCCGGCTTCGAGCGGCACATCATTACCCGCAGTCCAAGTGCCAAACCAACCCGAAGGCAGCGTGAGGTTGACATCCACGCCTTCGTGGTCAAGGTCTTTGATGCGTTCGGCTGGGTCGCGATCACCATTGGGGTTGGGTTCGTGGCTGCGTTTCACGCCGGTGAAGCCGGCCATATATTTGCCGGTGTCCTCGGCGGGTTCCGCCGTACCGAGTTTGCGCAGGTATTTGCGCGCGCCCTTGGTGTAGGTGATGAAGCCTGCTTTGTTGACGGTCTTGTGTGCCTCCCACTCACCCATGCGTTTCTTATCATCGGCGGAGAGGTATTTTTCCAGCACATCGATGTAGGGGCCGATATGTGTGTCGGAGTCGAAAATTTTGTAGCCGTTCTTCGCCATGTATGGGTCCTTTGTGCTTTCTTGGTGTTGTCCCGTCTATTAAGTGGGGTTGAGGTTCCCGCTGAATTGGGCCGCTAAAAAGCCTTCATGAATCCAACAGACACGCCCTTTTCCTGCGGAAATATCCAAATTCCGACACCCGCGCCGGCTGCGGAACCAACAGCGGTCACGACAAAATCCTTCATCGACACTTTCCCGCAACGACACATATCGTCGCGTACTTCCTTGAGCAGTCCGACCGCCGCGCCCGCCAAAAATGCGTTTCTAAAACGATCAGGATTGTCCGCGCCCTGAATCGCCATGCCGGCGAACCCGATTGCGGCCCCGGCAGCGAAATGTTGCGCCTTGTCGCGCCCGGACCAATCGTCCGCACGCGCAGACGCAGTCATGGCAACGGCCACACAAAGCATCATTCCCGCAAAACACGGCTTCAGCATGGGGGCAGGTTCTCTATTCGACGAGGATGGCCGCAATTTACAGCAATGTCGATCGCGCAGCGACCCGCGACCGATTAGGGAAGCTCGCCACCGGAGGAACGCCGGTATTTCTCCAGCGCCTGGGCGGAAAAATATTTCTCCTCCAGTTCGCGCTGCTTGGCGTGCCCTTCGCCATCGGGCGGAATTTCCGGGAACGGGAAGGGTTTGTCTTTTCTTTGCTCGCTGAATTCTTCCCACGCACCCAGACCTTTTTCCTGAAACGTGGTCATAAAATCCCATAGCGCCGCCCAGGTGACCTGATGCGTGAAGCCCGGATACCAGGCGATATTCACACCCAGGGCGAGGTGCTCCTCCAAGCCCAGATACCGCGGCAAGCGGCCCTTCATGAAGGAAAACGGGCCCGTGACCACGGCGCGCGCGGCACGAATTTCATCCTGCGAATGCGGCGACTCGAACTGCACCCAATCCACGCCCGCCACTTCGCGATACAAGCTTAAGCGTTGCAAACAATCCTCCAACCCGCCGTTGGCCGCATCGCGCGCATAACACTGCGCCATGATGACGAAGTTGGGGTCGAGCTCGTTCTTCATATCGACCGCAGCGCGATAACGGGCAATCGCCTGATCCAGCGGCACCACTTCGATGCCGGCGCTCTGGGTGCGGCGTTTGCCTTCAATGGGTTGGTCGTCGATGCGCACGCCGGCGATGCCGGCGCGTATACATTCGCGCACCATGCGGCGCACCGCCATGATGCCGCCATGACCAGTATCGCCATCCATGATCACCGGAATCGTCACGCTTTGCGCGATCCAACCGGCCACCGTGACGCATTCGCTCATGGTGGCCGTGCCCACATCCGCCAGACCCGTATACGCGCCTACCACGCCGCTGGTGCCCACGAACAAGGCCTCACAACCGGCTTTTTCCATCAGGCGCGCGTGCGCGGCGCTGGGCGGATGGAAGACCGCGAGCACTTTGTCTTTGCGATTCAGCAACGATTGCAGGTGAAGAGTTTTTTCATTTGTATTCATAAGTGCGTGGGATTATAGAATGCGGGCGGCGATGCCCATGGCCCGCGCTGCGTTGCGGGGTGTGGGCATGATTCACATGGTGCAGGATCACAAAGCGCAGGATCACCAAGCGCCGGATCACAATTCTTCTTTATCGCGGATGAGGTCAATGAAAAACTACTCGCTTCGTTTTGCCTTGGCGGTGATGGGCGTTTTTTACCTATCTGTTGCGCACACGCAAAGCTTTCCAGAAAAACCGGTGCGCGTGATCGTCCCCTTCGCCCCTGGCGGCAGCGTGGATGCGGTGATGCGCTTTCTCGGGCCCTCGTTTCAAGAGGTCACGGGTCAACAGTTGCTGGTGGAAAACCGTCCCGGTGGCGGTTCGTTCATCGGCATGGGCGCTTGCGCCAAGGCGGCGCCAGACGGCTACACCATGTGCGCGACCACCGCAGATAGCCTCACCTTCAGCCGTTTTCTCTACAACAGCATTCCGTTCGATGTGGAGAACGATTTCACCGGCGTAACGAATATGGTGACCACCAGCGGTCTATTATTTACAGCGACCAGTTCTCCATTGAACACATTAAAAGACGTGATTGCGCGCGAAAAGGCCAATCCTGGTTCGATCAACATCGCCACTTGGGGGCCGGGCACCGCGCCCGATCTTTATGCGCGTTTTATCAATCGCGAACTTGGGCTGAAGATGGTGCAAATTCCTTACAAAGGCGCCGCGCCGGCCTTGACCGCGGCGCTGGGCGGCGAGGTACAGATTTCGTACTTTGGCGTGGGAGCGGTATTGCCGCATATACGCGCGGGCAAACTCCGCCCATTGGTGGCCACGTCGCAAACGCGCTCCAAGTACCTGCCCGATGTGCCCTCAATGGCCGACTTTGGCATTGACCCTGGGTTCACCAGTTATTTTGGTTTATACGCACCGGCGAAAACGCCCGCACCGATTGTGGCGCGTTTGAATGACGCGATTGTCAAAGGCCTACGCGGACCAGCGGCGGAGAAGTTTTTCTCCGCGCAAACGCTGGAAGTAGTGGGCAATTCGCCACAGGATTTCACCCGCTTCATGCAGACTGATCGCGAGGCCGCCGGGCGCTTGATACGCGGCTTGGGTATAAAGCCGACAGATGCGCCCAACTGATGGCAACTAAAGTGAAGGTTGCCGCCAAGCGCACAGTAATTAAATCCAAGGCGGCGACGCGAACTACCCAACTGCCGCTCTACCACAAGGCGATAAATTGGAACGCGCTGTATCGCGAATACCCGGTGCCCGATGTGTATGCCAACACCGTGTACCTCTGGTCCGCCGAGCGTGTGCGCGCCTTGCAGAACAAACGTTTTCTCGCGTTGATGCAGGTCGGGTGGAGAAATAAGTTTTATCAACGACTGTGGAAGAAAGCAGGTTTAACCCCGCGCGATATCCGTTCGATCGACGATATTGAAAAGCTGCCCACTTTTAATTCGGATGACATCAAGAACGATCAAGCCGAGCATCCTCCTTTCGGCGACCTGCCCGGATACAAATCGTTGCGCGAGCATTTGCTCGCCACCCCGAGCCGCCTGCAATCCAGCGGCGGCACCACCGGCAAGCCGCGCTACACCTTGCAAGGCATCGCCGAGAACGAGGTCAATTCCATTAGCGCGGCGCGCGGCCTGTATTTGCAAGGTGTGCGTCCGGGCGACATTCTGCAAATACCTGCCACCAATTCGATGGCAAGCCTCCCCTGGGCGTATTCGAAAGCATGCAACGAGTACTTGGGGGTGTTGCCTATTACTACGGGTAGCGGCGTGGTCACGCCCACGCGTCGCCAACTGGAAATTGCCTTCGATATCGGCGTCAATTGCTGGATGAGTTTTCCCGAGTACCTCGCACGCTTGGCGCAGGCGGCCAAGGACGAGCTTGGGCGCGATGTGCGCGAATTAAAAACCAAGATGATCACCACCTTCCTTGGGCCTGACACCGAAGGCACGCTGCGCGCGCATCTGGAGTCTTTGTGGGGCTGCCCGGTGTATGACAACTATGGCGTGAATGAAGTCGGCCACGGTGCGTTGGAATGTGTTCACCGCAATGGCCTGCATTTTTTCGAAGATCTCTCTTACTTCGAGATACTCGATACTGAAAGCAATGCTCCCGTGCCGCATGGCAAGGTGGGCAACTTGGTGGCTACCGTTTTCTATCGCAAAACCTTCCCCATCATTCGCTATAACTTGCGCGATTTGGGGCGCATGGTATCTACCGAGACTTGCGCTTGCGGGTCGAACTTTAGACGCATGGATCATTTTCTCGGCCGCAGCGACAACATGGTGCGCATGCGCGGAGTCAATATCTATCCCATGGCCTGCCTGCCAGCAGTACGCAGCGATCCGCGTACAACCGGTGAGTGGGTGTGCGAAGCGTATGACGCGGTGGTGGATGGGCGTGCGCGCGAGGAGTTGACCGTACATGTCGAGGTACGTCCCGACGCGGGCGCCACCGGCGATCTACAAGCTAAGCTCGAAGCGCGACTGAAAAATGATCTGGGATTGTCGGTGGGCGTAAAGCTCGCCGAAGAAGGCAAGCTCGCGACTGTTGCCAATCTGGGCGAAGGCAAGGCGAAGCGCTTGATTGAACGCCGCGCGGCCTACTTGAAGAACAAATAATGTTCGGGTTGATCTGGGCGAGACGAAAGGCGCGAATATTAGTGTCGCGATGCCGATGACTAGTGGCGCGACAACCACCCGTCATGGACCGATCGCGCTGATTCGCTTTTTCCATGAACCGGTAAATACCCTCGCGCATGCCATGCGTGTCGCGGTACACCGCGAATTGCGCGCCGCGTTTGACGATTCCGCGGTGCGGGCAGTGGTGTTGAGCGGTGAGGGCCGCGGTTTTTGTGCAGGCGCGCAGATCACCGAATTTGCCTCGGGCGAGATTGCGGCCGCGCCAACCGCGCACGATATCTGGGCGATGATCGAAGCATCCACCAAGCCTGTGATCGCGGCCATTCATGGTTATGCCTTGGGGGGTGGATTGGAGTTCGCCATGGCCTGCCACTATCGCGTCGCCCTGCAAACGGCGCGCCTAGGGTTGCCGGAGGTGCTGCTTGGTCTATTGCCGGGTTCCGGCGGCACGCAGCGATTAACGCGGGCGCTCGGTGTGGAACGGGCATTGGAGATGATGATTACAGGCGAGCGCCTCGCGGCGAGCGAATTCGCGGGTACTTTGCTGGTGGATGCCCTGGCGAGCTGCGATGTGGTCGAGGCCGCGATTGGGTTTGCATTGGATCTGGGTACTAAAACGCCACCTAGACGCCTGCGCGATATCAAAGCACGCATCGACGATGCGCCGAATTTTTTTGCGCTTGCACGGCGTGCTATCGCGAAGCGTTTCCCCGGAAAACATGCGCCACTTGCCATTGCCGATTGCGTGGCCATCGCCGCCACGCTGCCCTTCGAGGATGGACTTTCCTACGAGCGCGCCAGATTTCAGGATCTGGTGAATAACGAGCAGTCCAAGGCCATGAGACAGGCGTTTTTCGCGGAGCGGCAGATAAGGCGATTGCCCGTGAATTAGCCAAACCTTGGCCGCCAATCTTGCATACACTTGCCCATCAAAGCGGTACTTCTCAAGGAATAAAAATGAATCAATCAGGAGTTGCGCGTATCTGCATGGCCGTTGCGGCGAGTGGCTTTACGCTGCCCGTATGGGGCCAGCCGGCTTTTCCCGCCAAAACGATACGCATCGTCACGCTTACCGCGGCGGGCGGATCGCTGGATATCGTCGCGCGAAGCGTCGGCCAGAAGATCGCCGAGCAGATGGGCCAGCCGGTGGTGGTGGAGAATCGCCTTGGCGCGGGCGGCAATGTCGGCGCCGAGGTTGTCGCCAAAGCGGCGCCCGATGGCTACACCATTGGCATGATCACCAGCTCCACGCATGGCGTGAACCCCACGCTGTATGGTGCGCGCCTGCCCTTCGATGCGATCCGCGATTTCGCTCCGCTCACGCTGGTCGCCGAATTGAAAAACGTGGTGGTGGTGCATCCTTCGATACCCGCCAATGGCGCGCAGGAACTGGCGGCATACGCGCGCGCCAACCCCAACAAAATTTCTTTCGGTTCGGCCGGTTCGGGCACCTCGCAGCATCTCGCCGGCGAACTGTTCAAGATGCAAACCGGTATCGGCATGCAGCACATCCCCTACAAAGGCGCGGCACAGGCCATTCCCGATTTGCTCTCAGGGCAGATTCAATTGATGTTTGTCAGTATCCCCGATGTGCTGCCGCACATCCGTAGCGGAAAACTTCGCGCCATAGGTGTTACCTCGCGCGAGCGTGCGGGCGTGTTGCCCGATACGGTGCCCTTTGCCGAGCAGGGCCTGCCGGAATTCGATGTGCGCGCCTGGTTCGGCATGGCGGCGCCAGCCGGCACGCCACGCGATATCGTGACGCGCTACCACGGCGAAATCACCAAGGCATTGAATGTGGCCGAGGTGAAGGCGCGCCTATCTGGTATTGGCCTGGACCCGACAACATCCACGTCGGCGGATCAGTTCGCGGCGTTCATTCGCCAGGAAATCGCCAAGTGGGCGCCCGTGGTCAAGGCCTCGGGCGCGACAGCCGACTAGCGCTGCGGAGGAGCGTGGTGTGGTGCTTAATGAATCCCAAAATTAAATGGAATGTTGAATAGGAATGGCACCATGAATCATATTTCGAAAATAATTCTTTCAATTATCGCGATTACCTTTGGTTCGTGGGCCAACGCGCAGGAGTATCCCAACAAATCCATTCGTATCGTGCTGCCCTTCGCTACCGGCGGCATCGTCGACCCGATGACCCGCACCGTGAGCCAGAAAGTCGGCGAGAACATCGGTCAACCCTTCGTTATCGAGCATCGCCCTGGTAGCGGCGGCATCATCGCCGCGAACTACGCGAAGACCTTGCCCGCCGACGGCTACAACCTGTTCCTGGGCAGCGCCGGCACGCACGCCGCGAACAAGGCCATGAACCCTAAGTTGCCCTACGACCCAATCAAAGATTTCGTGCCCATCATTATCATTGGTTCGGTGGCCAGCATTTTGGTGGTGCCGGCAGGCAGCCCTGTAAAAACCATCGGCGAGCTGGTGGCGCTGGGCAAAACCAAGACAGGCGGCTTGAGCAACGCCACACCGGGCATTGGCACGCCCAGCCATATCATTTCCGAGATCTTCTCCTCGCGAACCGGCATGCCCATCACCCAGGTGCACTACAACGCAGCGCCGCAGGCCATGCAGGATGCGCTCGGCGGGCGCGTGGACATGTACTTCGCTTCCACCCTGACCACCGCGCCGCAGATCCGCGAGGGCAAACTGCGATCCATCGCCATCGGCTCACGCGAACGATCCAAACTTCTTCCCGACGTACCCACCATGGCCGAAGTGGGCTTGCCAGAAGTGGAACTGGATTTTTGGTTCGGCCTGATGGGCCCTGCGGGCATACCCCAGCCCATCGTCAGGCGTCTCTACGACGAATTCGCCAAGGCTCTGCGCACACCGGAGGTAATGGGAACCCTGAACAAAATGGAACTCGCGCCCCCTTTGTTTACCCAGGAGCAGTTTGTGAAGATTCTGGCCAACGACATCGATAGGTTTGCGAGGGTGATCAAGGAAGTGGGGGCGTCGGCAAATTGAGGGCGCTGATGACCCATGTCTAGGGGTTGAGCACCTTTGAGACGATTTGAAATCGCGTTTAACGATTTCGAAGCGCCGCCCTTCTGGCAGCAAAGTCGTGTAAACCAAACTGGTTTCTCAATCAGGCCGTTCGGCGCAATATTGATCGCTTTCCCGGCGATTTCATGTTTCAACTCACGTCAAGCGAGGCGCTTGTCGTTGCGCGTTCAAGGTCACAATTTGTGACCTTGAAGCGAGGGCAGAATATTAAATCATCCTGTACAATATTCTTGTACAAATTAGGAGATACACCTGTGACCGTCGAAACTACCTATAGCCAGGCCCGCGAACAATTGAAATCGCTGATGGATCGCGCGGTAGGCGACCGCGAGGTGATCCTGGTTCGACGCCGCTCAGGCGGCGACGTGGCCATGCTTGCCGCCGATGAGTTGGAAGGCCTGATCGAAACCGCGCATTTGCTGCGCTCCTCGAAGAACGCGGAACGTTTGCTCCGCGCGCTCTCACGGTCACGAACGAAGAAGCTCAAATCCATCTCTATCGCCGATCTCGAAAAGCGGTTCGGATCTGATGCCTGAGGTCAAGCGGCTGGCGGTGTGCCATCCCGAATTTCTTGAAGATATGCTGTTCTGGATCGAAGCAGATCGCCGCTCGGCCCGGCGGCTGCTTGATTTGATGAAGGCTGTGCTGCTAGACCCTTTTGATGGCATCGGTAAACCAGAGCCACTGAAATACCTGGGGCCGGATGTATGGTCGCGTCGTATTACGCAGGAACATCGATGCGTCTACGTCGTTAAGGCGGACCGGATTGAATTCCTCCAGGGCCGCTACCACTACTGATTTATCTGCGAGCTCTGCTTGTCAACGCCACAGATACAAAAAATTGCCGTTCTAGGACGAAATTACCCTACTTCGTTTTACGCCGAGAGGCGTTAACAACAGCTTCGACCCTAGCCTCTGCACCCTGCATCACCATCGGCATCGCCAATAGTTTCTCCACCGCCTTGGGCGCGTCCGGCGCCATTAACGGCGGTGTGGAGCGCGAGTTCTTGCTCTCGGCCAGGCGTTTCAACATGCGCATGCGCCGTTCGGCTTCGAGCGCCGGTGGCGAGGGCAGGCCCAACACGATTTCCAATTCCAAGAGCAGCGCATCGCGCTCGACTTGCATTTTTTGCGATTCGGCGCGCCAGGCTTCGGGGCCGCGTTTGGCGGCGGCTTCGAGTGCCGAGAGCCGCGCCGATACGCGCGGATCAAGCTTCTCCCCTTCGGCAAGCATGCCTTGAATTTCGCTGCGTAGCGCCTCGATATCGGGGGTCTCGCCATTGGCCAGGGCTTGCTCGCCACGTTCCACCACCGCCATGCGTTGGGCGGCGACAACGCGTTGCTGGGCTTCGGCTTCGGCGCGGATGGCGCCGATGCGCGCGGTCGCGGCAAGGCGCGCATTGGTGAATTTTTGTTCCCACTCGCGCACCGGGCGGCGTTCCGGCCATTCCATGGCGTGCCAGCGCGCGCTGATTTCATCGACGCCACGCTTGATGGCTGCGGCATCGTTGGCGGCAGCCAGGGCTTGCATTTCATCGACTACCGCGGCGCGGTCGGCGAATTGTGCCTCACGCTCGGCGTTCTTGGCGGCCTTCTCGGCATCACGTTTGCCAAAAAGTGCGGAACCCGCGGCGCGGAATTCTTCCCACAGGGTTTGATCTTCCTTCACCTTCAGGCGAATGGTGCCTTTCATGCCCTCCTGCCACTGCTTTTGCAGTGCGATCATGGCGGCCATGCTGGCGCCATCGGCGGGTTTCTCGGCGATCAACTTGGCCTTGGCAATGAGATCATTGCGACGCGCGCGCTCGGCATTGCGGCGGCCGTTAATTTTGGCTTCGATCTCTTCGGTGAGATGGTCGAAGCGTTTTTGCATGGCACGCGCGTCTTTACGCGGTAGGGCGCCGGCTTCGAACCAGGCTTTGACCAGCTCGCCGCGTTCAGAGAGCACACGCCCCCATTCGACGTCATCGACAATGCGCGCATTGAGGGCGGCGATTTTGTCGAGCACGGCGTTTTTCCTGACGGCGTTTTCGGCGCGCTTACCCTCTAACTCCTCGAAATGTTTTTTCGCCGGGGCATAGGCGCGGTCGCAGGCGCGGCGGAAGCGTTCCCACAGCCCTTTTGAAGAGGTGCTGTGCCCTTGATCGAGCTTGTGCCAGCGCTCCTGCAAATCCTTGACCGCTTGGGCGAGCTCTTCGGGAGACGGGGGCGTGGTATCGACGCGGGATGAGCTCTGCGTGTGCGAAGTCTGTGGCACTTCTTGAGGTTCTCCCATCGGCCAGGGAAACGCCGGTAGCAATGAGACGGTGGCAGTTTCTTCAATGGGCGATGCACTTTCCGCGCTTGTCTCGACGGTAGTCGCTTCGCCCCTCGGCCAGGGAAAAGCCGGTAACAACGAAACGGTCGCGGATTTCTCGCTGGGCGATGCACTTTGCCCGATCGATTCGGCATGAACACGTTCGCCAACAGGCCACGGGAAATCGGCTAACGTGTTTTTGGCAATGCGCGGTTTATCCAGCAAGGAGGCGCGTTTTGCCAATGCCTCGGCCTCGCGGCACAGTGCCTCGCGCGCCTGCACGTCGCCAAAACGCTTCCATTCATTCATCTTCGCCAGGCGTTCGTTGCAACGCTTGATGCGGAACTCCAACGCCACCGGCAAGGGGCGTGAGTCGGGTGCTTGGGTGCGTTTTTGCGCGATATTTTTCTCGACCTCGTTGGCCTGCACATGCTGACCCTTGTCGAGTAAATGCTCCCACTCTTTTACCAGCGCTTCGACCTCACCGCGGAATTGCTGCTCCACGGCGCGGCGCGCGTCGTTCTGCGCGCGAGTGGCGCTATCAATGCTGGCGCGTGCTTCGTTGGCCGCTTGTTCGAGGGGCTCGCGCAACGCGGCACGCACGATGGCCATGGAACGCGCAAACTCGGCGCGCCAGGCGGGCGTCATGACGGCCGGATCAGCGCGCAAATCGTCGATGAGTTTTCGTGATGTTGCCAAGGCGCGGCTCTCGGTACCGAGCACCGCGTGGCGCTCCGCTAGGCGCGCACAGGTTTCCAGCAACAACCGGCGTTCCTTGGGCACTGCGGCGAAGGCCGCCAGGGCAAGTTTGGCCTCAGCAGTCTCGCGTTCTGCAACCAACACCGCGAGATTCTCCGGCTCGACTGCGTCGGCGCCTTCCGAGCGCGTCTGTAGGTCGGCTAGCGCCACCTTCATGCGCTCGGCCTCGCGCCAGATCTCGCCTTGTTCTTGCAGCAAGACACGCGCCTTATCTTGCGCGGCCGTGTGGCGTGCCTGCAATCCGGCAAATGCGATCATGTCCTGCGCAGAGGAGGGCGTGAGCGCCTGCCACTCGCGTTCGGCGGTGGTAAAGGCAGTCAAAGTCAACTCATTGCGATTGAGCAGGTTCTCTAATCGATCGCAAAGCTCGGTGGCGTGACGCTGCACTTCGCGCGCGGCGAGCAAGGCGTCGGCGCGATCACGCGCGGCGCGGTACAGGCGGCGTTGTTTGTCGCGAAACTCGGTGGCAATTTTTTCTAGAGCATCAATGTCGCGCATGCCTTTGGTGGCCGCGGCGCGCGCACCGATGGTGCCCTTGCCGTGAACCACTAAGGCGCGATCAGCGTCGTTATCCAGCGTTTCGGTCAAGGCAATCGCCACCGTCTCACTTTTCGCGTGTCCGATTAGCGCAACGCGAAACGAAGCGGGCGATGAAATCAATTGCGCCACGACATCGCCTGAGGAGAGCACCTGATCATCGAAACGCTCGCCCAAGCATGCAGCGAGAAAATTCTCATCGCCGGCTTGCACTACGCTCGAAAGGCGCAATTGCCCGTCGGCGTCGATACGTTGGAAGGCGGCGCGGCGTACGCGCTCATCGCCGTCTTGCAGGGCTAGTTTTTCGAGCAGGGGATCGTTGGAGGGCACATTGCCCAGAGCTTCGATTTTTTGCTCGGGACTGGCCTTGTCCCAATTGATTTGGCCGGAGATGATTTTGGAGAACATGCTCATGCGCGGGGTGGCCCCCACGGGTTAGTCGTCGAACTTCAGGTTAAGGCGCCGGATTATTCTCGCCGGTGTTTCGCGCGCGGAACGTCTTCGTACCGCGAATTTGTGCTGCGAATATGTGCCCAATACCGAATTGTGGCACAAGTACCCGGCAATTCGAACAGGGGAAACGAATACGGGGAAACGCATGGGGAATTCGCATGGGGAAAAAGCATGGGTAAATCGCATGGGGAAACCGGATGCTTGATGGATCTTCCCGTTGGGGGCGCTAATCGCGTCTGAGTTCCATAACGCGCGGCGCATCCGGCGAGTGGTTCTCCCAGGAGCCATTGCGCAACCAATGCTCCAGCATCCACAAGCGGTCACTACCCCAGATCGGTTCGCCATCGACAATGAAGTAGGGCACGCCAAATACTCCCTTCGCGACGGCCAGATCAACCTCATTTTTCAGGCTATCTTTGACCTCTTGGGATTCGATCGCTGCAAGCAGGGCGTCGCGATCCACGCCGAATGGGGCGGCGATGTTGGCCACCGATATAGGGTTGACGATATCGCCTCCTTCGGCCCAGCGGCGCTGGTAAATCGCTTGTGCAAATTGCTTGGCTAAGCTCACGTCGCGATTTTTCAACCACACAAAGGCGCGCATTGCGGCCAGTGAATTGCCCCCCTTTTGTTGTGGTGGGTTGTAGGGCACCCCAAGTAATTTCGCCATGCGCGGCGCATCGTGTTTGAGGTAATCCTTTTTCAAGGGCGTTTCGGTGAGCGGCTTCAAACCCATGATTTTCATCACCGTAATGCCGATCAATACCGGGCGCCAATCGACTTCGCGGCCGTGGCGCGCGGCAATGGCTTCGATCTGCGTCGCCCCCAAATAGCCGTAGGGAGAGAGGAAATCGAAGTAAAACTCGATGGGCGCTTTGTTCAAACGAGCATCCTATTTAGGTGTGTGGCCGGCTTCTTTGATGAACCGGGCCCAGCGCTCGCGTTGATTGCGGATGAACTCCACGGTTTCGGCGGGTGAACGCCCGCCGCCCTGGTTCTGCCAGCGAAGATTCTTCAAGGTTTGATTGAATTGCGGATCGCGCACCACCGTATCTGCGGCAGCGTTGATGCGTTGCAGGATGTCGGCAGGAAGATTGGCTGGCCCCAATAGAAAAATCCCGCCACGCATCTCGAACCCAGGAAAGGTTTCGGCGACAGTGGGGATATGCGTGATATCGGGCTGCCGCACCGTCACCGCAATCACGCGTAGCTTGCCGGCGTTGACATTGGGCACCATCGGGCCGTAGGCGGTGATGTACACCTGCAATTGTCCAGAGAGCGCATCCTGATTGGCTTGCGGCGTGGTTTTGTAGCGGATCTCGTTCATCTTGATGTCGGCGCGCGCCTGTATCCAATCGGCCAGCATGGTGAATAGCGGCACGGTGCTACCGTAGTTGAGTTTGCCCGGGAATTTCTTCGCATAGTCCACCAGCCCCTGCAAAGTTTCCACGGGCAGCGTGGGATGAACGAAGATCGCCGTTGGGCCGGTGTCATCGCATACCACCGAGATAGCAGTGAAATCTTTCACCGGATCGAAGGGCATGGTCTTGTGTAAGTTGGGGTCGATGGCTACCGTCGATTGCGAGGCGAAAAACAGCGTATAGCCATCAGGGGGCGCTGTAATCACCGCCTGCGCACCGATGAAACCGTCACCGCCAGGGCGGTTTTCAATCGCCACCGGGCGGGAAATCAGTTTGGACAATTGATCCGCGAACACCCGTCCGGCGACATCGGTGGCTGAGCCGGCCGAATTGGCCACCACCATGCGGATGGGTTTGGCGGGCCAGGTTTGCGCGAGTGCGCTGGTGGAAGTCAACCAACCTAGCGAAGCCAACCAACCCAGCGACGTTAGCCAACTCATGGCGAGGAAAAACGAAGTCAAAATGAAACGTATAAATTTGGGCACGGCGATTCTCCTGAAAATGTACCGGTGCAATGTTGTGAATTGAATGCGACGTATTTATCGAGGGCGTCACCGAGGCTCAGTCAAATGGCTTTAACCCCGAAATCTTCACCAGCATCGCAGCCAGTTCACGCTCACCTTTGAGAAAGTCGGCGAATTGCTCTGGTGTGTTGCCCACCGGTGTGTAGAACTGCGGTGTGAGAATTTTTTCGCCAAACGCGGGCGTATAGAGAATCTTGCGTACTTCGGATTGGAGACGACCGGTGATCGCGCTTGGCGTTCCCGCGGCCATAAACAGACCAAACCACGAAGACGGTTTGAAATCGAAACCTTCATCGACGAAGGTCGGCACCTCGGCGAGAAATTTCGAGCGTGTGGGGCTTGGCATGACAATGGCGCGCGCCTTGCCTGCTTTGATATGCGGCAGGATGGCGCCAGTGGCCATGTAGATGAGTTGTACTTCATTGGCCAACAGCGCCGTGATCACCGGCGCCGCGCCTTTGTAGGAAATGTGCGCCACATCTATGCCGGTGCGGTTCTTGATCCATTCGATATACAAATGCCCTGGGCTGCCTTCGCCGAAAGAACCGAAGTTGAGCTTGCCCGGATTGGCCTTCGCGTAATCCACCAGCGTCTTCATATTGGTGATCGGCAAGGTGGTGTTGACCACGATGGGTCCATCGAGAAACACCATATTGGTGACGGGCGAAAGATCCTTTTCGGGGACGTACCCCAAACTGCGAT
>JBJXEY010000011.1:0-7764 GCA_046153355.1 Burkholderiales bacterium | reverse complement strand
TTGAAACGCTATCACGGCATGCGGATAGTGACCGCCGGCGAGGCACTGGCAATCATCGGGAGCCATTAGGCTGGTCAACGTCGCCACGCATATGTGTTCAGAAACACAATCCCTTATCGCGTCAATGTGTCATCGTTCACCGTATAAATAAATGCATCCACACCACGGCTTAGCCTCTGAGTTTCGCGTTCTTTTTGCCCTGTCCAGTCTTGGTACTTTTCGCGCTTTTCGCCAACTGCTTTTTTTGCGCCGCCGAAAGTTGCTTGGTGGCGTATTCGGCCTTCGATGCCAAGGAGCGGTTTGGGTGCTCGAAGCTCGCCAACAGCTTCACTGGGGGGTGTGCGCGCGTGTAACGCGCGCCGCGCCCGGATAGATGCGCGGCGAATCGTTTGGCGACATCGACGGTAATGCCGGTGTAAATACTGCCGTCGTTACATTCCAAGAGATACAGATACCAGGTCTTCATGTCAACGTTGGCGGCCCGGAGTTTGGGGGCGCCGCGAGCGCCGCCGCACCAGAGCCGCTGTTTAACCAGCGCAATAGTCCTAATCCCGCGGCGCGCCCGGTAGCAAAACACGCGGTAAGAAGGTATCCGCCGGTGGGGGCTTCCCAGTCAAGCATTTCTCCGGCGCAAAACACGCCCGGTTTGCTGCGGAGCATGAGGTGTTGGTCTAAGGCTTCGAAGGGCACGCCTCCGGCGCTGCTGATGGCTTCGGCAAGCGGACGTGGCGCTGTAAGTTTCAATGGCAATGCCTTGATCGCCTGTGCCAAACGCACGGGATTCGAAAAATCTTCCGCCGACACCAGCTCACGCAGCAGCGCGGTTTTTATACCTTTCAACCCGGTGCGGCTTTGCAGATGCGACGACAGGGATTTCGAACCACGTGGATGGGCAACTTCTCTCTCAACACGCGCCAAGTCCCAATCGGGCAGTAGATCCAGGTGAAGCACCGCGCTGCCCGCGGCCGCGATCTCCTCGCGTAGTGCGGCCGAAGCGGCATAGATAAGACTGCCTTCAACACCCGTATCAGTGACCACGAATTCGCCTTGGCGGTGAAAGTCGAAGCCGCTTCGATCCGCGAAACGAAGCGCGATGGGTTTTAATGCTTGCCCCGAAAATCGCGAACGAAAATGCTCGCTCCACTCCGCCCTGTTCCCATTGGCGGGCGATTCAATGTCGAAACCGCAGTTGGACGGGCGTAGCGGCAATACGGGAATACCCGCGCTTAGAAGCCTTGGCACCCAGGCGCCATCCGACCCAAGTTGTGGCCAACTGCCGCCGCCCGCTGCAAGCACTAGCCCATCTGCCGCCACTCGCACCTCGCCGCTTGGCGTTGCGAATTGCAAAGCGCCCTCCTTTGCCCATCCGCACCAATGGTGGCGGGTATGCATAACCAGGCCCGCCGCGCGCAGACGATGCAACCAAGCGCGCAACAATGGCGCGGCTTTCATATCACGCGGAAACACGCGCCCCGAACTGCCGACGAATACCTCGATGCCCAAATCGCGCGCCCAGGCGATCAATTCCGCCTGCCCGAAGGCCTCGATATAGGGAGCAATTTGTTTTTCTCGTTGGCCGTAGCGCGCCAGAAACGGCGCCTGCGCTTCGGAATGTGTGAGATTCAACCCGCCTTTGCCGGCGAGCAGAAATTTTCGTCCGACCGAGGGCATGCTGTCGTAGAGATCGACCTTCACGCCGCCGCGAAGCAGCACGTCGGCGGCCATGAGACCCGCCGGGCCGCCACCGATGATGGCTACATTTTTCATCTAAGGAAACGCCGGTTAAGTCCCATATCGAAGTTCGGTGCACAAGCGTTTCCCTCCATGATGGGGGAGTTACGAGGGGGTGTGCCCCCTTGTTCAATATTTCCCTAAACGCCTTCCAATACCTCGGCCCATTCCTCCAGCCGCTCGGGGTGTTGGTAGCCGACGTTCAAGCCAAAGTGTTTAAAGCCCGCGTTGCCCAACTCGCGAATGCGTTCGCGCAACTCGGCCTTGGTGGCAGTAAAGGTGGTGGCCTTGATCAGATCGCCATTACACAGGTGCGCTTCTTCGGGCTTTAAAAACATCAGATGGCCACGATGATTATTTAAGTAACGCGCATCGGCCGGTTCGTATTTCAGATACACCTCGTTGCGATAACGCTCCACCAATCCGGCCAATGCCGGCGGAATCGGCCGGCCGATATCGCCGAAATCTTCCCGTTCAACCAGGCTATGCATCGCCATGATGGCGTGTGGTCCGGCCTGCGCCTTGACGCGCGGACTATCCGGCGACTCACCATCTTTCAACACGCAGCCGGAGAGCGTGCCGCTGGCATGTAACGTCGCGAGATCCCTGCCCGCTTCGACCCAGGATTTCTGCATGTCGGCGAGGCCCGCCTTGCCGTGCGCCACATTGGCGGTACCAATAATCCAACCCGCGCCCAGCTTCGCGGTGAGCTTGCGGCCGCGCGGGCCGAATGCCGAAATGTGCAGGGGAATCGGATCTTTGATATTGATGGCGCCGATGTCCGGATCGAGGAAGCGAATCTTGCGGCGCTTCTCCTCGAAATCCCACTCCAGGGTCTGACCGCCCAACAAACCTTGCACGATACGAATGTATTCCTCCATGTCGGCAAGTTTCACCGGCCCTACCCCCAACGTTCGTCGTCCGGTAAATCCCGTTGATACGCCGAATTCAATTCGCCCCGGCGCCAACGCGTTCAAGGTGGCCAAACCGCTGGCCGCCACCGGCGCGATGCGGTTGGAGGGAATCATTACGCCAGTGCACAAATGAATTTTCGAGGTGTGCATTGCCGCAGCGGTCATAGATACGAACAATTCCGAATTCAACATCTGCGTGTCGTAGAACCACGCTTTGGTGTAGCCCAGTTCCTCGGCGCGTTTCACCATCTTCCAGGAATCCGCCACGGGCGGAATGAAAATGCCGTAATCCATCTATTTCCCCTTTAAGGCGTTACAGGTACATGTTGTATTTGCTTGGCTGAATAATCAGCCCGGTGGCCGCGCCGACAGGCCGCCGTTGATGGTCACGATGGTGCCACTCGTGTAGCTGCTGTGATCTGAGGCGAGCAGTACCACCATCGGCGAGATTTCATCCACCGTACCCGGCCGGCCAAACGGATAGGTTTTGTATAGCTCGGTGAAGCGGTTGGCATCGCCATAGAGTTGCTCGGCACGTTTGGTGGAGAGCTTTTTCACCCTATCGGTCAGGATGGGGCCAGGGTTCACCCCCACCACACGCACGCCGTAACTGGGGCTTTCCGCGCCCAATGCAAGCGTCAAACCCATCAGGCTGATATTGCCCATGGCGCCGGCGAGATAACCGGCCGAGGGCCGCTCACCTGCCGAGCCAATGATGTTGATGATCACGCCCTTTTGCTTCGCTTTCATTTTGGCGAGGTAAAAGCGGGTGAAAGCGAGGTAACCAAATACCTTTAAATCCCAGCCCGCGCGCCAAGCTTCGTCGCTAATGTCGTTGATACCACCAGCGGGAATATCGCCGGCATTGTTGATGAGCACATCAATATCGGGCCAGGTTTCGGTCACTTTTTTGCGCTCGAAATCTTTGGATAAATCAAGCGCCAGCGTCTGCACATCCACCTTGTTTTCGCGCCGCATGACTTCGGCTGCTTTTTCCATCGCGTCACCAGAGCGCGCCGCCAGGCGCAAATTGCAACCTTCACGCGCGAACCATTGTGCTACCGACAAACCTATGCCTTTGGACGCCCCCGTGACCAGCACCGTGCGCCCAGCCAAATTCATGTCCATGAAATTCCTCGTAAGAAAAGCGGTTACCTGTGACCCGCGAAATTCAATCCAACCATAGCGACGGATCGAAACTAAGATTTACCACAGAATCGTTTCCGCCACACTGCGCGCACGCGGCCAATCGAGGTTCACTACAATCACCTGCGCGTCATCGAACGCGATCTCGGGAGACAAGACTATGGGCAAAGGCAGGATCGAAGCATTCAGCGATGGCGTCATCGCCATTATCATCACCATCATGGTGCTGGAATTGAAAGTGCCGCATGGCGACAATCTGGACACCCTCGCGAAGCTGCTCCCCGTGTTTTTAAGCTACGTGTTGAGTTTTATTTTCATCGGCATCTATTGGAACAACCATCACCATTTGTTTCACGCCGTGAAGCGAGTCAACGGCGCGGTGCTTTGGGCGAATTTGCACCTGCTTTTTTGGTTGTCGTTGGTGCCCTTTACCACCGGGTGGATGGGCGAGAATCACTTTGCGCCGTTGCCGGTGGCGATTTACGGCGTTGCTTTGTTAATGTCGGGATTGGCCTATTTCATCCTGGCGCAAACGCTCATCGGTCATCACGGCAAGGATTCGGCAATTGCAAAGGCGATTGGCGCGGATATCAAGGGGAAGATTTCGATGGTGATTTACCTACTGGCGATCGCGCTATGCTTAGTGCAATCCTGGATCGCCCTAGGCCTTTATGTGTTGGTCGCGTTGATGTGGCTGATTCCCGATCGTCGCATTGAAAAAGTTCTCAAAGAGGAGTGAGTCATGAATGACCAAGTCGATATCGCTGCGGTAAATCTGATCAAAGACATTCCGATCATCGATCTTGCTCCGGTAATCGCCGGCGACTCGGGCGCCCAAGCGCGCGCCGGCGAACAGTTGCTCGATGCCTGTCAACGCCTTGCTTTCTTTTTCGTCGCCAACCACGGCGTGCCCCTTGCAATGATGGAAGAAATCATCGCGCAGAGCGCGCGCTTTCATGGTCAACCGATGGAGGAAAAATTAAAGGTCAAAGTCGGCGCAGATATCTTGGGCTACTTGCCACCGGGCGGCCAGACTCAGGCCTCCTCCATCTATAACACGAATACCCGCCGCGAATTAAGCGCTTCGTATTACATGCGGCGCGAAGCCGCGCCCGGTGAGCCGGACGCGGACAAACCCTGGTTTCACCACAATCGCTGGCCGGAGAACTTGCCCGGCTATCGCGAGTATTTGCTTGCCTACTATAGCGAGATGGATAAGCTCGCGACACATCTCTTGCCGCTTTTCTCCATTGCCTTAGGCATGGGCCCGCGTTATTTCACCGAGCATCCGGCTTTTAATCCGCCCAACCCCACCTTGCGTTTGCTTGAATACCCTTCGCAAGATCGCAACGAACCGAATTTATTTGGCATTGGCCCGCATTCGGATTACGGCACCATCACCATTCTCAATCAAGGGCCAACTGCCGGGCTTGAGTTGTTGCTGCCCTCGGGAGAATGGATTCCCGCGCCCAGCCTGCCGGGTCACTTTCTGATCAACACCGGACAGACTTTGACCAAGTGGAGCAATGACAAGGTACCCGCCACGCCGCACCGCGTGATCAATAGTTCGGGGCATCTGCGCCATTCGGTGGCCTTCCTGATTGGAACGCGTAACGATGCGATGTTGGAGTGCATTCCCAGTTGCCAGGGGCCGGGTAATCCAGCCAAGTACGCGCCGTTTACTTATGGCGAGCACATGGCGGCATTGCGCAAACAGAACTATCACCTACCCAAATAGTGCGAGTAAAAACATAACGCGATTTACGGAGAAACAATGCAAAAAAAACCGGAGCAACATCTCAATCACACCCTCGATTGCGGCTGCAATCTCAATCGCCGCCGTTTTGCCGGTGGTCTCGCGGCGCTGGGCGCCGGTTCGCTACTACTGCCTGAAGGATTGCTCGCGCAATCGCCCTTCCCGCCGGCACGGCGCATCGACGTGCATCACCATTTCGCCCCGCCGGAATGGTTTAGGCAGGCACGTGCCGCGGGCGGTGGCGGTGTGTCGTCGTGGTCAGTCGATGGAACACTCGCCGATATGAACCTGGGTGGTGTGGCGAAATCGGTGTTATCGGTAATTCAGCCAGGCACCTGGTTCAGAGATGATCAGCAAGCGCGCGCACTGGCGCGCGAGGTCAACGATTTCGCCGCCAAAATTCGCGCCGACCACCCGACGCGTTTTGGCATCTTCACCACGCTTTCCATGCCGGATGTCGAAGGCAGTTTGCGCGAACTGGAATATGGCATGGATGTGTTGAAGGCCGATGGCGTGGGCTTATTTACGAGCTACGGCGCCAAATATCTGGGCGATGCGTCGTTTGCACCGCTGCTCGCGGAACTCAATCGCCGCAAAGCAGTGGTCTATGTACATCCCAGCAACGCCTCGTGCTGCAACAATATCCTGCCGGGAATAACCGGACCCTCGACCATCGAATACGCAACCGACACCACGCGCACCATGGCAAGTCTCATTTTCAGTGGCGCGGCGAGCCGTTATCCTGATATTCGTTGGATCTGGTCGCATTCGGGCGGCACCATGCCGTTTCTTTATTCCCGCTTCCAGGTGCAGGAAACCGGCCTGGGCGCGAAGGCGAAAGCCATCGTGCCCAATGGCGTGATGTACGAGATGAAAAAGTTTTACTACGAGACCGCGCAGGGCAACACCTCCATGCAGTTGTTGGCCTTGACCAAAATGATTCCCATCTCGCAGATCATGTTTGGCTCCGACTACCCCTATCGCCCCGCCATGGAATGCGTCGAAGGGCTGGAAGCCTATGGCTTTAAACGCGCTGATTTGTCGGCCATCGAGTTTGGCAACGCATTTCGGATCATGCCCAAGCTAAAAGCATAATTGTTATAAATATTTGTTCAAGATGGCTTTTTGATTTTTATAAAATCGTCATATTGATTCAATTTTGATATAGGAGTGCCCTCATGTCCAGAACCAGTCTAGTACGACGCACCTACTTTGGATTTTGGGCGCTGTGTTTTTCCGTCGCGGTAGCGCATGCACAAACCTACCCAGTGAAATCGGTGCGCTTCATCATCCCCAATGGCGCGGGCTCGCAACCGGATGTGGTGGCGCGTATGGTGTCGGAGCGTTTGTCGCGCAATTTGGGGCAGCAATTCCTGGTGGAGAACAACATCGCCGGGGCAGGCTTGGTCGGCGCGCAGCAGGCGGCGAAATCCGCGCCGGATGGCTATACACTTTTCATGGGCAGCGCCTCGGCCATGGCCTCCAACCCGGTGATGTTCAAGTCCCTGCCCTACGATCCGGTCAAAGATTTTGTGCCTGTGGCTGGTCTCGTGGATAACGGCCCTTATGTGTTGGCGGTGCACCCGGATGTACCGGTAAAGACGTTTAGCGAATGGCTTGCACTGGCAAAATCGCGCCCCGGTAAGCTTTCCTTCGCGGCGGATGCCGGCTTGGCGGGCATCATCGGCAAGTGGCTCAATAAAACCGCGGGAATCGACGTCACGCACATCCCCTACAAAGTGATTGCCACCTCGGTACAAGACACCGCGGGCGGACGCGTAGAGATGATTCTGATTTCGCCCGTCGCCATCGCGCCCTTCACTTCATCCGGGAAGCTGCGCATTATCGGCATCACCTCGGCGAAACGCTTTCCGGGGATGGAGAGCATTCCTACGGTCGCGGAGACCTTGCCAGGCTTTCAAATTGGCGGCTGGTTCATGCTGACCGCGCCTACCGGCACGCCAGGTGACGTCACGCAGCGTTTGAATCGCGAGGTGGATGGATTCCTCAAGCTGCCTGAGACCCTGGAGCGTTTCCGTGGGTTTGGTTTCACCACGGCCGGTGCTGGTACAACTCAATCTTTACAGGAATTTCTGCGTACCGAGCAGGCGCGTTGGGCGCTGATCGCGAAAGAAGTGGGGATCGAGCCGCAGTAGCTAACCAATTGATTTAAAATGTTTTGTCCTGCATAAATGACAACGGCCCCTTCCGCAGGAC
>JBJXEY010000010.1:0-3376 GCA_046153355.1 Burkholderiales bacterium | reverse complement strand
TCCGGGATGATGCGCCGGTCGATGCGGAATTTGACGTTATCAGGCACCACATTGGTATTGATACCGCCTTCAATCAGACCGATGACAAGTGTTGGGCTATCGATGCCAGGGGTGCGTGAGTGATTTTTATGCCAGGTTTTGCGTAGCGCATAGAGTCCGCTCAAAATGCCATTGGCCGCCTCCAGCGCATCGACGCCAGTTGAAGGTCGCGCGGCATGGCCGGATTTGCCGATCACTTCGACCTCCAGGTGCAGGCAGCCGTTATGCGCGATGGTGATGCCGTGCGCGAAGCCGGCGCAGATGACGTAGTCGGGTTTACTCAACTTTTTATCCAACAGCCATTTCGGGCCGATCTCGCCGCCGGACTCTTCGTCATAGGTGAAATGCAATTCCACCGTGCCACGTAACGTCTTGCCCGTAGATTTTGCCGCCGCCTTCAGCGCCAGCAGGGCAAAAGCATAGGTTGCGAAATCCGATTTCGACACCGCCACGCCGCGGCCAAACATAAAACCGTTTTTGATCACCGCGCCGTAAGGGTCCACCGACCATCCAAGGCCGGGCGGCACTACATCGCCGTGCGCGTTGAGTGCGATCACCGGGCCGCCGGCTGAGCCAAAGGTTTCCCGCACCGTCAGATTGAGCGCGCTGACCATTCCTACCGCTTGCGTTGTCCCAGCCGGAACCGGGTGCGCGCGAACCTTGAAATCCAGGGCCTCGAGCAGGCGTTGCGCGCGAAGCGCGTGAGGGCGGCAGTCGCCGGGTGGATTGTCCGAGGGTGTTTTGACCAATTCTTGAAGAAATTGAAGTTGAGATGGTCTTGCCACCTTGAGTAACGTACGAATCTTATCTTTAAACGGTATTTCTGCTTTCGTTTCTGATTTAGCTCTCATAATTTGTCCACTTTGAAATTTTCTATGAAGCGCGCCAGTACACGCGCACCGGCTGCGGCATCAGCCTCCGAAATCGATTCGGCCGGATTGTGGCTGATGCCATCCTTGCAGCGTACGAACAACATGGCGATGTCGGCGACGGATTGCATCGCCATGCCATCGTGACCGGCGCCCGAGGGCAGGCGATGGGCTGGATGATTCTCATCGCGCAGCGCGACTTCAAGTTGCGACATCAACCACGGCGCGCAGGCGGTGACCGGCTGCGCTTGCAGCGTTTGTACCGTCAGCGCAATTTTTCGTTTCGCGGTGATGGCGTGGAAAGCATCAAGCATCTTGGCCACCGCAGTTTCTCGATCCGCATTCGAGGGTGAGCGCACATCCAGCGTGAAACTCACATCGCCAGGAATAACGTTGATGGCGCCTGGTGAGGCATCGATACGTCCGACCGTGCCCACCAGATCCGGCACGTTTTGCGCGATGCGTTCCACCTCGAGCACGCACTCAGCCGCGGCGGCAAGCGCATCCTGACGCAAATTCATCGGCACGGTGCCCGCGTGTCCGGCACGACCCTTCAGGGATAGGCGCAAACGAGAAAACCCGTTGATCGCCGTGACCACGCCCACGGCGAGACCAAGCGTCTCCAATACCGGCCCTTGCTCGATGTGCAGTTCGACATAGGCGAGAATTTCTTTCGCTGGTTTGGCGGCGGTATCGATTCGATCTGGATCAAGACCGAAATCGCGCAACGCTTGCGACATCGATACACCATCCCGGTCGAGTGTTGCCAAGGCGGCCCTGTCGAAGGTACCCGCCAAAGCGCGACTACCGAGCAATGTGCTGCCAAAACGCGTGCCTTCCTCGTCGGCGAATCCAGCAATTTCGATGGCGAAGGGAAATCGCTTTCCGGCATTCGAGAATGCCTGCACGCACTCGATCGCGGTAACAACGCCCAGCATGCCATCGTAGCGGCCGGCATCGCGCACCGTGTCCAGATGCGAGCCCAATAGCAGGCAGGGCAGGCCGGGTGTAGCGCCTTCGTAGCGGCCCATGACATTGCCGATGGCATCCATTCTCGCCGACATCCCCGCTTCGCGCATCCACTGGATCACCGTGTCGGCAGCGGCGCGTTGCTGGCGGGACAAAAATACACGCGTTAGTTTGTCTTGGTCTTCGGAATGCGCGGCCAGCACGTCGCATCGATCCATAATGCGGCGCGCGTCGATCAATTGGGCGATGGTGGATTCGGTGAACATAAGGAAGTGTTGATGAATTCTCGGCTACCATATTACAACCATGCAATTGTCTCCCACGAGATTCTCTTTGCCGATTGGCCCGCTATGAAACTGGATTTACTCAATACCCTCAGCCAAGCCGAATTCGTCGCCCATTTGGGCGCGGTGTTCGAGCACTCTCCCTGGGTGGCCGAGCGCGCCTGGGCGCGACGCCCATTCGCTGACGCCCCGGCGTTGCATGGAGCAATGGTGTCGGTGGTGCGCGAGGCCGAAGAATTCGAGCAACTGACTTTGATCCGCGCCCATCCGGAATTGGCCGGGCGCGAGGCGGTGGAGGGCGGGTTGACCGTGGATTCCTCCACTGAACAGGGAAGGCTGGGTTTCACCGCCTTGAGCCGTGAAGAGTTTCAAACCATGCAGGATATCAACCTCCGCTATCGCGAGAAATTCGGTTTTCCCTGCATCGTTGCCTTGCGGCTGCACGCGACGCGCGACAGCGTCATGCAAACCATGTTGCGCGCCATCGATAGTGAGCGATCCACCGAAATCGAACGCGCGCTGGATCAAATTGGCGAAATTACCCGTGGTCGCCTGGACAAAATGATTGGAGGGCATTGATGGGCAGATTGAGCACGCATGTGCTGGACACCGCGCGCGGTTTGCCGGCTGCGGGCATGCGCCTTAAGTTGTTTAGATTCGACTCTGGCGCGCAAAACCTGCTCGGTGAATTGACCACTAACTCGCAAGGGCGCACCGACGCGCCGTTGCTCGAAGGTGACGCCTTGCGCGCGGGTATTTACATCATCGAATTTCAAGTTGCCGATTATTTTCGGGCGCAAAAAATAGTATTGCCAGAGCCAGCGTTTTTAGACATTGTGCCGTTGCGCATTGGCATTGCGGATACTGCAGGCCACTACCATGTTCCGCTGCTATGTTCGCCGTGGAGTTATTCCACCTATCGGGGAAGCTAAACATGGCCTCTTACTGGCTCGATTGGGTAAATCTTCTACTTCGTTGGGCGCACGCAATCGTGGGCATCGCCTGGATCGGCGCATCGTTCTATTTTATTTGGCTGGATAACCATCTGGAGTCCGTCGCCCGTCAGCAGGACCGCGATGAGGGCGTGAGCGGCGAATTGTGGGCGGTGCATGGCGGCGGTTTTTATCATGCGCAGAAGTACCAGGTGGCGCCCCCCTCGTTGCCGCCCAGGTTGCATTGGTTCAAGTGGGAGGCGTATTGGACTTTCATCACCGG
>JBJXEY010000009.1:0-7166 GCA_046153355.1 Burkholderiales bacterium | reverse complement strand
CGCCAGCGCTCCGAGCCGAACTGTCGGAAACAACAAAGGCGCGGGGAGGAGCGGTTTTAATTGCCACTCTCTCCGTCGCGCCGGTAGGTTCCTGGCCTCGCGGCCGAAACTAAAAGAGCTTGGGTGGAAGCGTCTGACTGCGAAGACGCTTGTAGCGACGCTTGATCGCCGCAGCAAGTTTACGCTTGCGTTCTGCAGTCGGTTTCTCGTAGAACTCGCGAGCGCGAAGCTCAGTGAGTAACCCGGTCTTCTCGACCGTTCGCTTGAAGCGGCGCAGCGCCACTTCAAAGGGCTCGTTTTCCTTGACGCGTACTGTCGTCATGCCTTGTAATCTCCAGAACCAGATGCGGAAAAGGCGCGGATTCTAGCATAGCTTTAGGCGCCATCGGGCCAAAATGCCAATCTGCCTCGACAATTCTGGTCGAGGGCAAATTCCTCAAAGGTTCCGAGTTCATAATGGTCCACATTTTTAAGCGATTGATGATGAAGGATAAATTGTGTTGGTATTGGGGATAGAAAGCTCCTGCGACGAAACCGGGGTCGCCTTATACGACAGTAAATCGGGGTTGCTTGGACATACCCTTCATTCGCAAATCGAATTGCACGACGCATATGGTGGGGTGGTTCCTGAATTGGCCTCGCGAGATCACATTCGCCGACTGCTGCCATTGATAGAGGAAGTCCTCAATCGCTCCAATCGAAAGCTATCCAATCTAGACGCCATCGCCTATACACGAGGCCCGGGACTCGCTGGCGCTTTGCTGGTGGGTGCCAGCGTATCGCGGTCGCTCGCTTTTGGACTTGGTATACAGGCCATTGGCATTCACCATCTCGAAGGTCATTTGCTGTCGCCTTTGCTGGACGCTTCGCCGCCTAACTTTCCGTTCATCGCCCTGCTGGTATCCGGTGGCCATACGCAAATCATGCAAGTGAGCGATGTTGGTCAATATGAACTCTTAGGCGACACCATGGACGACGCCGCCGGAGAAGCCTTCGATAAAACCGCGAAACTATTAGGCCTACCGTATCCGGGTGGCCCAGCCTTGGCCAAACTTGCCCAGAACGGATCGGCGAAGCGTTTTCCCCTTCCCCGTCCGATGATTAGTTCGAACAACTTGGATTTCAGCTTCAGTGGCCTTAAAACCGCGGTCGCCATGGCTTGCGCGAATATCGCACTTGACGACGTTGCGCGAGCCGATATGGCGGCCTCGTTTCAAGAGGCGGTAGTGGACGTGTTGGTCGCGAAATGTGTGAGCGCGATGGAAGGCAGCGCGCTGGACGCCCTGGTTGTCGCCGGCGGCGTGGGGGCAAATTTGGCATTGCGTCAGGCCCTAGACCTTGTCGGATCGAAACAGGGTTTTAAAGTGTACTATCCGGCAATCGAATACTGCACCGATAATGGAGCAATGATTGCATTGGCAGGTGCGCTGCGCCTAGTGTCGGGGAAAGAATCCATTCCTGATTTGGGATTCGATATTCACCCACGATGGGATTTATGCGCGCTAGGATAGTCGAGTCAATATCCAGCGACCTACTTCTCAATGCCGCGCGCGGCCTCATCGAACAATGATTATGTTCGGCCGGCCTTTTTCGAAACCGTACTAAAACCGCCCTCGGTACCTGCCAATAGGCGCCCAATATTGGCTCGGTGGCGCCAAATCAACAGTATGGATACCGCGCTTACCGCGACGGCCATCCAATCCATCTCGAAAAGTAAAAGATAGGCGAAGGGTGCAAACGCCGCCGCGATCAAAGCGGCTAGCGAGGAAATTCTAAAAAACGCGAAGATCACAATCCAGGTACTGATCGTGCCCAAACCCAACCAGGGATGAATGGCTAGCAATATGCCTCCCGCAGTCGCCACGCCCTTGCCGCCTTGAAAACCAAAAAATAAGGGCCACAAATGCCCAAGGAACACCGCCAATACCACACCAGCCAACGCATCTGGATGTGCGCTGAACTGCTGCTCGAACATTCTCGCCACAACCACCGCGAGCCAGCCCTTACCTGCGTCACCCAATAGAGTTAGCGCCGCGGCCAGATATTTGCCAGTGCGCAATACATTGGTCGCGCCCGGATTGCCCGATCCGTGTTTTCGCGGATCGGGTAGTCCGAAGAGCCTGCTAACGATGACTGCAAAGGACAACGAGCCAATCAAATAGGCACAAACCACAAATACCGCTTCAATCACCTGATATGTCTCCTGTGCCTTGCCGCAAATCACGACCACATTGCAATGCCGGTTGCCTATTCATGCCGTCCATAGGACGCCAAAACGTTCTAACCGTGCTTGTCACTGTCGGCAAATCTCGATGCCATACAATGCGCGAATTGTAGCCAATGCGGCTCGCATTCTCGCGGGTTCCAACCAAGTAGATCGTCCATGGACATTATTTTTATTCGTGAATTGCGCCTTCCCGCCTGGATCGGACTGTACAAACACGAAAAAGTCGCGCAGCAGATGATCGAGTTGGATATTGAAATGGGTGTCCCCAATACCGCGGTATACGAAACGGGCAAGGTTCGCGACACCATCGACTACGGTGTAGTCACCGAAAAAATAAAGGTCGTTCTTAACAACGAACGATTCGGCCTGGTGGAATCCCTGGCCGATCGAATCGCCAAACTTCTCATTGACGATTTTCATTCCCCAAAGGTTACGGTTAGCGCAACCAAACTGGGTGTTCTCAAGGATGCCAAGCGCGTTGGCGTCCGAGTGCAACGCACTCGTGAATAGCCCCACACCATATCCAGCGGACGCGAAAGCCGACCGTCCTTCATCCTCTGGGATGGTGTTTTGCATGAAGTGTTTTTAGGCGCTCCTTGGCGACGTGGGTGTAAATTTGGGTGGTCGATATGTCCGAGTGGCCCAATAGCAACTGTAAAACGCGCAGGTCCGCGCCGTGATTCAGAAGGTGGGTAGCAAACGCGTGCCGCAACGTATGGGGCGAGAGATTTTTGCCAGGAATAGCCAGCGCTGCGTGACGTTTTATCAAATACCAGAATGCCTGGCGCGTCATCGGCTCACCGCGCGCGGTGATAAATAAAAAATCGCTACTTCGCCCCATAAGAATCTTGGGCCTCGCCTCGGCCTGAAAACGCTCAAGCCAATCAATGGCCTCGGCGCCCAATGGCACTAGACGCTCCTTCGAGCCTTTGCCTAGTACACGCACCACGCCCGCATTGAGATCGATGTGGGCAATCTTAATCGAGACCAGTTCAGAGACGCGCAGACCGCAGGCATAGATCAATTCCAACATGGCTCGATCTCGTAGGCCGCTTGGGGTCTCAACATGCGGCGCGGCGAGCAACGCCTCCACCTGCGTCTCACTCAAGGATTTGGGAATACGTTGCGCCTGCTTAGGCGCATCCAAACGCAAAGTCGGATCTCGATCCACTTGGCTCTTATGCACGGCATGCCGATAAAATCGCTTTAGGCTCGACAACATCCGCGATTGGGTGCTTGGACGCATCGCCTCCTTTGCGGATACCCGATGGGCCAAATAGCCAGCGATGTCTTCCTCAGTGGCTTGCGCTAGGGTTTTTGCGCCGACCTCGGCCATCCAATCGCCAAACAATCGCAAATCGCGCCGGTAGGATTCAATGGTGTTTTTCGATAGGCCATCTTCTAACCAAATGGCATCGCAAAACTCATCCAACATTGGTGCGTTAGCGTCGTCGCTCACCATCGCGCATGTTCGTGCAGAAGCAGCCAACGCTTGACGTTCAACGGAAAGCCAACATCCTGGTGCGCGAATCCGCCCAAGCCGCCGCTTGCCACAATGCGGTGGCAGGGGATGATGATGGGTATGGGATTGGCGCCACACGCCTGCCCTACCGCCCTGGCACTTGATTTAATAATGGCCGCGACCTCGCCATAGGTTTTGGTTCGTCCCGCCCTGATTTGCCGCATCTGCGACCATACCGCGCGCTGGTGTTCGGTTCCTAAAACTTTGAGCTTCACGCTGAAACGAAAATCGGCATCGGCGAGATAACAGCGCAATTGTTCGCATGTCATATCCGCACCTTGATTTTTGGCATCGCGAATTCTGGTGGCCTTGGGCAAGAACACTATCTCGCTC
Organism: Burkholderiales bacterium; assembly: GCA_046153355.1. Lineage (GTDB taxonomy): Bacteria > Pseudomonadota > Gammaproteobacteria > Burkholderiales > SG8-39 > 2-02-FULL-62-17. Next base: position 3,084 of record JBJXEY010000009.1, on the reverse strand, counting down.
AAGGCATCGCCCTCGGTGCGAATTCCCAGGACGCATGTGGGTGTCGGAATAGATGCGTCAAATTCAGCACGAAGTTGCGGGTCGTCGACGCGTGCCGCCCTCTTGACAGACGTCCCCGTTGCCACAATCAACGTGTTTTACCGAAGGGAAATAAACGCCTGCGCCAACTCTGGCTCGCCAAAACCACAAGAATCAATCCCACACCAACCAAATCGGCGATCGAATTGGGATAGGCCAAGGCCAATCCGGCGGAAAGAAGTAACGCAGACTCGAATCGGTTGGTTTTCCCAAGCAACCAATTTTGAAATCCCGCCGCCAAAGCGGCGATGCCTAGCGCTGCGCTTAGCGTCACCATCGCGATGGACCCCCAATCGGCATTGGCCAGATTTTTCACCGAACCCATCAGCAGCAAGCCGCGCCCAGCATCGTCCAATACGAACATAAACGGAACCAGAAACGCCGGCATGGTGTATTTCCAAGCGAACAGCGTCGTTTTATAGGGATCTCCGCCAGTAATCGCCGCAGCCGCAAACGGTGACAAGGCGGTAGGCGGGGAAACCTCGGATAGCACTGCATAGTAGAAAACAAACATATGCGCGGCAAACGCTGGCACGCCAAGTTTTATCAATGCCGGGGCGGCAATTACCGCGCAAATGATGTAGGACGCGGTCACCGGTACAGCCAAGCCAACGATCCAAACGATCAGCGCGGTATAGACCGCGGTCAACAACAACGAGCCGCCGGCATAATCGATGATGATGGCGCTGAATTTCAATCCCAGCCCCGTCAACGTGACGACACCAACGATGATGCCGGCACCAGCGCATGTCACTGCTACTGTCAACATCCCCTTCGAACCCGCCTCGAGCGCCTTGATGAATCCGGAATTAAATATCAGGGGCGCCAATGGCCGCTTTCCACGAAACAAGTCGTGGGAAACCAACGCGCATTCGCGGCGAATGAAACTACTTAAAAACGCAATAACCGTCGCCCAGAAAACCGCGGTCACTGGCGTGAACCCCATCAGCATGAACACCACGATGGACACCAGCGACAGAAAATGAAACCAATAGCGCAATGCGAGATTCCATGCCGAGTCGCGACGGTCAATTACCACATCGCTAATGCCAAATTTCTTTGCATCGAGCTCCACCATCAAAAACAGAGCAAGGTAATACAGCAGTGTCGGTATCACCGCCATCAACAAGACATCGAGATATGAAATCCGCAAATACTCGGCGATCAGGAATGCGGCGGCGCCAAGCACCGGCGGAGAAATAATCGCGCCCAATCCTCCCGCGGCAAGCAATCCACCGGCGGCTTCTTTCGAATAACCGGCTTTTTCCAACATCGGATAGGCCACCGATCCAAGCGTCACGGTGGTGGCAACGCCCGACCCTGATGGACCACCCAACAAAAACGAGGACAACACCACGGTACGTCCGGCGCCCGAGGATTTGCCGCCAAACGCGGCAAACGAAAAGTCGATGAAAAATTTGCCCGCCCCGGAGAACTGCAGGAAAGCGCCGTAGATGGTGAAAAGGATAATCAGCGAGGAGGAAACATCGATCGCAGTGCCAAAGATTCCTTCCAGGGTCATGTACAAATGCCCAACCAGTCGGCCAATTTCATAGTTACGGTGCGCCCAGTTCCCGGGAAGCTGTTCGCCATAGAGGGCGTAAAGAATAAAACTCAGCACGATTACCGGCATGATCCAACCCGTAGTGCGGCGCATGGCATCCAGAATAAGCAGCACCAGGACGACGCCCAGCGCCAGATCCCAATTATTCGGGATGGTGTTGCGGTCGGTGAAATTGTCACCGCCGGCAATGATGTAGGCGGCGATTGCCACGGGCGCGACCGCCGCCAGCCAATCCCACCATTTCACCTGGTGACGAAAGCGCATAGTGATCGGAAAAAGAAGAAATACCAAAAACAGAACCATCGCCACATGGACAGTTCGCATGACCTGCGTGGGAACGATCGCGTAGGCCGTATAGAGATGAAACACGGACATGGCGACCAGCATCGCGGTCACGAATGCGCCCAAAAAACCACTTAGGTTATTGGCGCTACCCTCCTCCTGCTCGACATACTGCGCGGCTTTTCTTAAGGCCCGATCGTCAACACTGGAGGGTACGGAGCGCGCAACGTCGCTCATTCATGCATCGCTCTGAGCGGCACTATCTGACGACGTTCGCATACTCAAGGCCATTCTCAATTTAGCTTGCCGCCGCGCTCCGTGATATAGCGGATCGCGCCAGGATGAAAGGGGATGGGCGTGGTGGCGTTTTTCTGAAATTCTAGTTTGATATTTTCCGCTTCATTGTGGACCGCGATCAAATCGGTTCGTTTATCGAATATGGTCTTCACAATGTTGTAAGCCGCTTGATCGCTCATTTTTTCGTGTGTCACCAGAATATTCCAGACCGTGGCGATCTTGTTATCGGCGTCCATGCCACGATAAGTGGCTCTCGGTATGGTGTCCTCCACATAGAGCTGGCCGTACTTTTTATTCATTCCGGCGACCGCATCGGAATGATCCACCATTTTGATCTTCGTATTGGGCGTGTTCGCCAGATCGCTGACCGCACCGGTAGGTAGACCGCCGACCCAGAAAAATGCCTCGATCTTCTTGTCCTTTAACGCGGCCACTGATTCGGCGACACCCAGGCGTTCGCGCCGCATGTCGCGATCTTTGTCCAGACCAAGAGCCTCAATGGCCCGAAAGGCCATCACCTCGGTGGCGCTGCCCGGCGAGCCAGTGGATACGCGTTTACCCTTGATATCACCGAATCGAATGACGCCGCTACCCTCTACCGACACGACGTGCATGCGGTTGGGATACAGAACCAACAAAGTCCTAAGGGGCACCTTGTTGCCGGTAAATTTGTCCTCCCCCCGATAGGCGTCCTGGCCAGCGTCAGCCATGGTGAAGCCGATATAGTGCTTACCAGTGTCGATCAAGCGAAGATTGTCCACCGATCCACCGGTCACTTCGGCGGTTGCCTGCATGCCAGGCACGAACTTGGACAACAGATTGGCCAGCCCCCCGCCAAGTGGGTAATACACGCCCCCGGTACC
>JBJXEY010000006.1:0-10483 GCA_046153355.1 Burkholderiales bacterium | reverse complement strand
AGTTCGCGTTCTTGCGGTGTCATGGTGTGGCCTTTCTTGAGAGTTGCAATGCTTGCGTCTCAATGTTGACGAAGCTAAGCGATCAAACCTGTAAATTGCGCTGGGTGAAGCATTTCGAGAGCTATCTTATACCCCTGCGAGGTAAGGAAACGGTGGCTGCAAAAATGGGCGGGCGCAAAAATGGGCGGGCGCGAAAATGATCACTTATTATTTCATAATGAAATGACAAATTCGTGAAAATTAAGGTGGTATAAGGATGTTTTACATAAAAAGATAAACTTTTATACCAATTGCGCAGATTGATGCCCAAACCACGACATGCTTCGCGATTTAGCCTTTATTCCCCGCTATAGCCGCTCGCCTTTAACGCATTGGCAATCGCCTGGGCGACTACTTTGCCCGATTTGAGATTGTCGGCGAACTGTTCGGGTGAGTTGCCGATTGGCTCGTAGTAAAACGCTTCCATGAATTTTTTGCGGTAATCGGCATCGGCGATGACGCGAACCATGTCGCGATTAAGACGTGTTATGTGATCCCTGGGCGCTTTGGCGCCGCCAATCACGCCCCACCAGTTCTTCACATCCAACGCGAATCCTTGCGCGCGATACGTGCCAATGCCGGGAAACTCGGGCATGGGCGCGTCGCCATTGACCGCCAGCACCTTAATCTTGCCCGCTTTTAACAATGGGCCAGCCGTTGGTGCGACAGCCACCGCCATATCCACCTCGCCGCCGAGCACGCCTTGTAACGCCGGGCCGCTGCCTTTGTACGGCACATGCACCACGTTGATCCCCATTTGTTGGTTGATAACGGCAAGCAACTGATGCGCGCCGCCGCCTTCGCCAAAGGAACCAAAATTAATCTTGCCGGGGTTGGCGCGCGCGTGCTCCACCATGTCGCGAAAGTTGTTATACGGCGTCTTCGAATTGGCGATGAGAAACTGCCGGAAATAAAGCAGTTGCGTGATGGGCGCGATGTCTTCTTCGAGATTGAAGGGCAGCTTCATCAAAAACGGCAGGATGGTTAAATCGGTGGTGGCCATGCAGATCGTGTAACCATCCGTGGCTTGCGCGCAGGCGTTGTAGCCAATGGTGCCGGTGGCCCCGGCGCGGTTCTCGACCACCACCTGCTGCCCGAGTGACTGCGACAAAGGCGGCGCGATACCGCGCGCCAGCGGGTCAAGCGGCCCGCCGGGCGGGAAAGGCACGATGATGCGAATGGGTTTCGCGGGAAAAGTTTGCGCCGATGATGCAATTGGCCAGACGGCGACGATAGATAGTGCAAGAAGAAAATGAATCCGAGAATTCAACACTTTATTCCTTCAGGGGATGACGCAATTTCAAGAATTGAAGATCTTAGAATACCAATCAATTGCCGTGAGTATTTCGCGCAATTGCTTTTGAAGGCACAATGACTTATTGAAGATTTACTTGACGAAGGAAAGATATGAGACCTCAGACCCTCGCTGAAGTCGCGGCGCTCGCGTTGGAGGGTGACTCGTTTGATTTGTGTCTCTCGAATTTTCTGGATGACTTTTACATCAGGCCGGGATCGCCTGCCTTTGCCGAGGAGCCCATGTTGCTCGAACCCCGGTTGGGGGAATTGGGTCGGGTTCAGGATGCCTATCTTGCGGCGACTGCGGAGGAGCTGTCGCGCGCGCACGCTTTGGATTGTCCCCAATGGATTGGCGCGGAGGCGCGGCGTTTGCATCGACCCTGGTTCGCATCGGATCTCGCCGCGTTGCGCAGCGTGCTGATATTCGAGAGTCCGGTTGGCTTTCGCTCAAGGAATATTTTTGTCAGTGCAAATGCTCTGTCAAGGGCGTAGGCGCAATGCGTAGTGTGTGTGTCTTCGCGGCGGTGGGCTGGCGAAATGCCGGTATTAGTCGAAGCGACTAGTTTGTCAAATCAGGCCAGGGCACGCTGTACGATTTCTCCCACATCGCGCGAAAGACCACTCGCATCGCGGATTTTCTCCAACGCGGCGCGCGCGTGTATTTGCCGGCGCTCATCGAATTTTTTCCATCGATCAAAAGCGCGTGCGATGCGCGCCGCGACTTGCGGATTGAGGCGATCAAGTTCAATGATCTTGTCCGCGCCGAAAGCGTAACCCTCGGCTGAGTGAAAGCGCGCCGGGTTAGCGCAGAAGGCGCGAATCAGCGCGTACACCTTGTTAGGGTTGCGGATGTCGAAGGCCTCGTGTTCGCACAGGCGTTTCACTTCGGCGAGCGTTGCGGGCAGGCGTGCGGTAGATTGCACCATTAACCATTTATCGACCACCAGCGGTTCGTGCCGCCATTTTGCGTAGAACGTCTCCAGCGCGGCGCGACGCTCCGGGTAGTCGAACTGCGCGAGCGTGGATAGGGCCGCCATGGCGTCGGTCATGTTGTCGGCGCGCTCGAATTGCGCCACGCATAGTTGGCGGATGTCGGGGCGTTCCAATTCCATCAAATAGCCCAGGGCGAGATTACGCAAAGCGCGCCGGCCTGCGGATTTCGCGTCCGGGGAGTAGGGCTCGTTGCCAGCGCCGTCGTTATAGATGGCGAGCAGTTTGTTTTGCAGCGTGTGCGCCAGCGCGCGACGTAAATAGATACGCGCGGTGAGTATCGCCTCGGGATCGACCACTTCCATTTGTTCGGCGAGGTAGGTCTCGGAGGGCAGGCTGAGCGCTTCGGCGGCGAAGGCCGGGTCGCTGCCCGATTCATCCAACAGTTTGGCAAACGCGCGCGTCAAGGCGCCGGGCACCGAGGGCATGGAACCGCGCTTGATGGCGGCAATATTTCGAAGTAACACGCCCACCGCGAGTCGCTGCCCTGCTTCCCAGCGATTGAAGGCATCGCTGTCGTGCGCCATGAGATGCGCGAGATCGGCTTCGCTGTAGTGGTAGCGCAGAATCACTGGCGCGGAAAAATCGCGCAACAGCGATGGCACCGGCGATTCAGTTACGTTGATGAACACGAAGCGCTCTGTGGGTTGTTGCAACGACAACACGCGATGATTGCCCAAGGCTGCCGTCTCGCCCTCCAACTGCAAGGGCAAACCGACACCATCTTGCGATAGAAGCCCTAAGGCAAAGGGGATGTGAAACGGCTCCTTGGCCGGCGCATCTTTCTGCGTCAACTCATATTGCGTGGGCGGGCAGGATTGCGATAACGACAACGTAAAGGTGCGCGCCGCAGTGTCATATTCCCCGTTGGCTTCGATCACTGGTGTGCCCGCTTGGCTGTACCAGCGGCGAAACTGAGTGAGATCGACGACGGAGGCATCGGCCATGGCCTGCGCGAAATCGTCGCAAGTGACTGCTTGCCCGTCATGCCGCGCAAAATAAAGATCCATGCCTTTACGGAAATTCTCAGCGCCAATCAGGGTGTGCATCATGCGCACCACTGCCGCGCCTTTTTCGTACACGGTGGCGGTATAGAAGTTGCTGATCTCAACGTAAGCATTGGGGCGCACCGGATGCGCCATGGGGCCGGCATCTTCGGGGAACTGCGCGGCACGCAAGGCGCGCACCTCCTGAATGCGTTGCACCGGGCGCGAATACATATCCGCGCCAAATTCCTGGTCGCGAAATACGGTCAGGCCCTCTTTCAATGACAACTGAAACCAATCGCGGCAGGTGACGCGGTTTCCCGTCCAGTTGTGAAAGTATTCGTGCGCCACCACCCGGTCGATGTTCATGTAATCGGTATCGGTGGCGGTGTCGGGGCGGGCGAGCACATATTTTGTATTGAAGATATTCAGGCCCTTGTTCTCCATCGCGCCCATGTTGAAATCGCCCACCGCGACAATCATGTATTGATCCAGATCCAGTTCCAGACCGAATACGTCTTCATCCCATTTCATGGATTTTTTGAGGGCCAGCATGGCAAAGCCACACTGGTCGAGCTTGCCCGGCTCGACGTAGACAGCCAGACGTTTGTTTTTGCCGGAACGCGTAACGAAGCTGTCTTCCAATACATCCAGTTTCGCCGCGACCAGAGCAAATAGGTAAGAAGGCTTGGCGAACGGGTCGTGCCAGCGTGCCCAGTGGCGCGTCGCGTTCTCCGGGTCGATGCCGCCATCGACTTTGTTGCCATTCGATAGCAACTGCGGATACTTTTCTTTATCGGCGCGTAAGCTCACCGTATAGATGGACATCACATCGGGTCGGTCAAGAAACCAGGTGATGCGGCGAAATCCCTCGGCTTCGCATTGGGTGAAGAAACCGTCTTTGGATGCGTACATTCCCGAGAGCTGGGTATTTTTGCGCGGCTCGATGCGGCACACCGTTTCGAGTGCGAATTGCTCGGGAACGTTTGCAATAGTGAGAGATTTCTCGCCGAGGGCGTATTCGTGCGCCGCAAGTATTCGACCATCGATAGCGGCGGAGATAAGGCTTAGCTCCTCGCCGTTCAACACTAAAGACGTAGGCGAATGGTCTTGCGGCTTGCTCGCTATCGCTGCGCTGACATTGCGCCGTACACCCAGGCGCGCACGCACCGTGGTGAATTCTTCCTCGATGGAAAAATCCAGATCGACGCTATCGATTAAATAAGGCGGGGGCGTGTAATCGTCGAGTCGGATGCTTTGCGGTAGTGGGTCTCTCACGTGGGGTCCTCGGTGCGTGCGTAATTTTCCCGAAAATCTGATTGTCGCTCAGGCTGCCGTTCAGGCGGCGCGCGTTCCACTAAAGCGGCGTGGTTCGCCGCGTCTGCCGTTGCCGGCTTTTGCCGGGCCGCGCTTTGCCTCGGGTCCGCGCCCATTATTACCACCACGCGGGCCGCCATTGCCCCGCGAATTGCCGGGGCGATGCTCGCGTGGCTCATTGCGCCCGCGTGCCTGATCGAGATCGAAGCGCGCGGTCTCGTAACCTGGGCCGGGTTCGAACCCCGCGATCACCTTGCGTTCGACCTTTTTCTTCATTAACTTTTCGATATCAGCGAACAGGCTGCGTTCCTCGCCACATACCAGTGCCACGGCTTGGCCTTCGCTGCCGGCGCGACCGGTGCGGCCAATGCGGTGCACATAGTCCTCGGATACGTTGGGCAGGTCGTAATTCACCACATGCGGCAGGCCTTCGATATCCAATCCGCGCGCGGCGATGTCGGTGGCCACCAGAACACGTAGCTCCGAATCCTTGAAACTTTTCAAAGCACGCGTGCGCGCACCCTGGCTCTTATTGCCATGAATGGCATCGGCCTCGATACCGTCCTGCGTCAATTGTTCGGCGAGGCGATTCGCGCCGTGTTTGGTGCGCGTAAACACCAGCACTTGTTGCCAGTCGCCTTGCTTGATGAGGTAGGAGAGCAACGCGCGGCGGCGATCACGATCCACCGGATGCGCGATTTGCGATATGAGTTCGATGGGCGAATTGCGCGGCGCGATATCCACGGTGGCCGGGTTGGTGAGGAAGGAGCCGGCGAGTGAGCGAATCTCCTCGGAGAAGGTCGCTGAAAATAAAAGATTCTGCCGTTGCGTGGGCAAAAGCTTCAGCACCTTGCGAATGTCCTGGACGAAGCCCATGTCCAACATGCGATCGGCTTCGTCGAGCACCAAGGTTGTTACGCCGCCCAGGTCAATGGTGCGCTCGCCGGCATGGTCGAGCAGGCGCCCAGGTGTGGCGACCACGATATCCACGCCGCGGCGCAGCTCGTCGATTTGGTTATTCATGCTGACACCGCCGAAAATCACGGTGGAGCGAAAGCCCAGATACTTACCGTAATCGCGCACGCAGGTTTGCACTTGCGCGGCTAGCTCGCGGGTGGGCACCAGCACTAAAACACGTGGCCGACCGCCGTGTTGTCGATCCCCTTGCTTGGATAGTGTGGAGAGGCGCTGCAAAATGGGCAGGGTAAAGCCAGCAGTTTTGCCGGTACCGGTTTGCGCCGCGGCGAGTAAATCGCGGCCGGCGAGAACCAGTGGTATCGCTTGTACCTGAATGGGGGTGGGTGTGGTGTAGCCCTGCTCCGCGACAGCACGCAGCAGCTCGGCCGATAGGCCGAGATTTTCGAACGACGTTGTAATGACAATCTCCCGAGATCGGCCTGGGAAGAGTGTCTTCCACCGGTTCAAGCTGATTTATTTTCTCGAGTATCCACGGAACAGAATGTTCGCGCGAAGGGCCGCGACGCCAACCGGATGAGGCGTTGCTTTGGCCGGGCGCGAATATACAGGAGTTGCGACGGGAAAGGAGCGATCCTACGAAATATTCTATTAGTGAATCAATATTGCCCTTGGTAGGACGCCAATTATTGAGATGGAGAAAATTTTTATAAAAATTGTGCAAACTTTCAGGATGGCTTTTTTTCCCAATTCATCAGGTCGTCAAGCTTCACGTCGTAGCCGACGTTCTTTGGTCCAAGCGCCGCAAGCGCGGTTTTCTTTTCCTTGAAGTAGGCGTCGGCGAGATCGAGACTTAATCTCGCCAGGGTGCCGCCATCGGGTTTGACGCTGGCGGCGTTCTCTACCCGCATGAAGGCGCGACCGATCAGCTCGACATAAATAATTTCCGCGAGGTCGGGGCCGGAACCGGCTTTGGAATTGGAGGTTGGCGCTGCGGCTTCTTCGCTCATGGTGTTGCCTTTATTGAAGGTGGTCAAGCAAACGGTTCGATGATGTTACTGCATCAAGACCCGCATGATACCGGCGATAACCGGCGCCGCGCTAATCGGCGGGCGTTGTTGCGTGATCTGCGGGTCGAGTCGCTACGCTACACTCGCCGCTTCCGCCCTGGCCGAAAACATGTCCCGCGCCATTCTCATCCCGCTGATCGTCGCCTGTGCGCTATTCATGGAGAACATGGATTCGACGGTTCTCGCCACGGCGCTGCCGGCGATCGCCGCCGACATGGGCGAGAACCCGCTGTCGTTAAAGCTGGCGATTACCTCGTACCTCATCAGTCTTGCGATTTTCATTCCCATCAGTGGTTGGGTCGCGGATCGCTACGGTTCACGCACGGTGTTTATTGCGGCGATGCTAGTGTTCATGGTCGGATCGCTTTCTTGCGCCAATGCCGACACCTTGACGGGGTTTGTGATTGCGCGATTTTTTCAAGGCATGGGTGGCGCCATGATGGTGCCGGTGGGGCGCTTGATCATCATGCGCTCGGTGCCCAAGGCGGGTGTGGTGAAGGCCATGAGTTATCTCACCATGCCGGCGATGCTCGGGCCGATCATGGGTCCGCCCCTGGGCGGGTTGATCACCGAGCATTTCAGTTGGCGTGGTATTTTTCTCATCAACGTACCGGTGAGTATTTTGGGATTGATCCTGATTTTTTTCTTCATTCCAAACCTGCGCGAAGAAAACGTGCCGGCAATGGATGGGCGCGGGCTTTTCTTGTCGGGCTTGGGCCTGTCGATGATCCTGCTGGCACTCTCCGCATTAGGCGGACACCTATTGCCCGATGCGGTGATTGCAATGTGTTTTCTCGTGGGTTGCCTATCACTGTATGCGTATTGGCGGCATTCGCTAGTCGCGCCGCACCCGGTATTGCGCTTGGATTTGTTGCAGCTCACCTCATTTCGCGCCGGCGTGGTGGGCGGCACCTTGTTTCGCATAGGCACTGGCGCGCTGCCGTTTCTTCTGCCCCTCATGTTGCAACTGGGTTTTGGCCTGAGCCCCTCGCAGTCAGGTCTTATCACCTGCTTTACCGCCGTCGGCGCCTTGTCGATGCGCACCTTTACTGTGTTTATTCTGCGAAGAATAGGTTTCCGCCGCGCGCTCACCTGGAATTCGGTGGGCTCCTCGTTGGTGTTGGTCGGGTTTGGCCTATTTACCGCCGAGACCTCGCACACCTTTATTGCCGCGGTGTTGATGATCACCGGATGTTTTCGCGCCCTGCAATTCACCTATACCAACACTGTTGCTTATGCCGATGTCAACCGCGAAACCATGGGCTACGCCACCAGCTTCGCCAGCATGGCGCACCGCATTTCGCAAAGTATCGGTGTCGCCGTGGGGGCCTATGCGCTGGAACTTTCCAGCACTCTTCAAGGTCATACATCGATTGTGACCGAGGACTTTTTACCTGCGTTCGCGGTAGCTACGCTGATATCCTTGTCTTCGGTTTACTTTTACCGGCAATTGCCGCCTGATGCGGGTGCGGAAATGTCGGGCCATCGCGCTAAACCCATGGAGAAGAAAATCAATGAATAAATTCGATTCGGCAGGCATGGACGAGACGCGAATTGACGTCAACCGAAATGAGCGGGCGCGAATCGATTCGGCGGGGCTCGACTCGGCAGGGCTTGACTCAGTGCGCCGGCGACACATGCTGGGTGCGGTGTCCGTGTCGGCACTCGCGTTAGGCTTTGCTTCATTACGTGAGGCGCTGGCGCAGGGCAAAAAACCGCCGGGCATGTATCACCTGCAAGGCGCGGTGCAGGTCAATGGCAAACCGGTGCGTCGTGGGCAGGTGGTAAACCCTGGAGATTCGGTGCAGACCGGCGCCAATAGCTTCGCAATTTTCGTGGTGGGCAGCGACGCCTTCATGATGCGCTCGGCCACCAAGGTGGAAACCTCGGGTAAGGGCGACTTCGCCGACGTGTTGCGCCTGGTCACCGGCAAGTTGCTCTCGGTGTACAGCCCCGGCGCGCGGCGCATCCAAACCACCACCGCCACCATCGGCATTCGCGGCACGGCCATGTATCTCGAGGTGCAGGCCAAGCGCACCTATGTTTGCACTTGTTACGGCACCATTGATGTCGCGCCCGTGGGCATGCCGAAGATGAGTGAAGTAATCAGCACCAATCACCACGAGGAGCCGCGCTACATCTATGCCGATTCGTCCATGCCGGTCGATAAAATGATGCCCAAGGCGCCGGTGATCAATCACACTGACAGCGAACTGATCCTTCTGGAATCACTGGTGAACCGCAAACCGCCGTTCGTCGGCAAGGGTTATGCGGGTTACTAATGATCGCTAGTCGCGGAATGCGATTCGGTTTTACACTAGCGCCCTCGACGTTTTCGGAGGAACAAACCAATGATTACCCTGGAAGAAAACCAAGCCTGGACGCGCGTCGGTAAGGGAACCCCTGGCGGTGAGATGCTGCGCCGCTATTGGTGGCCGGTTACTTTTGGTTCGCTGGTGCAAGGCAAGCGACCCAAGAAAATAAGGTTGCTAGGCGAAGATTTTGTGGTGTTTCGCGATGGCAAAGGGCGGTTGGGCATGATCGAGCCCAATTGCGCGCATCGCCGCGCGCCCATGCAGTACGGGCGTGTCGAGGAAGATGGTATTCGTTGTTGTTATCACGGCTGGAAGTTCGACACCACGGGCAAATGTCTGGAGACGCCATGCGAGGAGCCCGATAGCAATCTGAAAGAGCGCGTCGCGATGAAGGCTTATCCGGTGCAAGAAGTGGCCGGCCTGGTGTTTGCCTATATCGGCGACACGCCGGCGCCCTTGTTGCCCAAATACGATTTGCTGGTGCACGAAAAGTCGGCCACGCGTTACGTGTATGGCAACGCCAACAATTGCAACTGGGTGCAGACTGCGGAGAACGCCGCCGATGCCACGCACATCAACTGGCTGCATGCCGGGCCTTATCCGATGTCGGCGGCGAAGAGACCAAAAATCGAATTCGATCAGCGTGAATATGGTTTGGATTGCACCACGCTGGTCCCCGGCATGGGGGAGGATAGAAACAGCGACAAATGCAGTTCGTTGATTTTCCCTTGCCATAATCGCTTTGCCTCGGCGCGTACCGAACAAGGCGCGGCGCGGCAGAACATGATTTTTCGCGTTCCTGAGGACGATCACAAAACCTTGAATTTCTTTATCACCTTGATCCCGCGCGACGACGGCAAGTTCGAGCACAAAAGCGAGACCACGCCTGAGCGCAAGTTCAGGGGCCCTTGGGTGGAGAACCAGCGCTTCGTGTATGCCCCCGGCGACGAAGACTGGTGGGGCGTCACCTCCACCGATCAAGACCGCATGGTGCTCGAAGGCCAAGGGCTTATTTATGATCGCAGCAACGAAACGCTGGCCTCCTCTGATCGTGGCGTGGCCATGTACCGGCGTATGTTGAAAGAGTCACTCGCGGCCGTGGCCGAAGGGCGCGACCCGCGCGGTATCGTGCGCGATCCGGCGAAGAACGTGGTGGTCGAATTCGGCACGCGGTTATTTACGCTCACACGCGAATTGCAAGTGGAGGCGGTGTAATGCGAGATCGGCGAGTACCGTGCCTTCGCTTTGTGGCGCGAGGGATGTTCGCTGTGCTCGCCGTCTCGGGCGCGAGTATTTCGCAGGCGCAACAGGATTTCCCCAACCAGACCATCCGTCTGGTGATGGGTTATCCCGCCGGTGTAGGGGGCGCGGATAGCGTGGCGCGTGGCATAGCCGGTTATATGAAATCCATAGCCAATGTACCGGTGATCATCGAGAACAAGACGGGCGCGCTCACCAATATTGCCGCGGAACATGTGGCCAATTCCAAACCCAATGGCTACACGTTGTTGGTGACGGCCGGCAATTCCACTTTTGCCACCAATATGCATTTGTT
>JBJXEY010000545.1:0-13469 GCA_046153355.1 Burkholderiales bacterium | reverse complement strand
AGCGTTTCAAATTGAGCAAATGCGCATCCCCCGACACGATCAAATCTGCCTGGGCGGCCAGCGCACAAGCCAGAACATGATCGTCATCCGAGTCATTCAATACCGTACGGCGTATCGACGCTGGCGTCACCCGCTTTGCAAGCATGGAATAACGGTTTACCAGCACATGCGCCGTAATATTTTGTTCCGCTAGCTTGCGCTAGAACTTCGCGCGCGAGATTACTTCCGCTAACTCATCGATCAAAACAGTGCTTGTCGCCAGTTCAACGCGGCCTTCGGTAGCAGCGTCCATGAGCAGACGCGGCGCGTTGCGCCAAAACAGTCCCGACACCACTACATTGGTATCGAGAACGAGTTTCAAGCGCGGCGCGCCCTGCGAGCTCTACGCACCGAATTCACTTCGGATTGAATCTCCGCCTCGCTCATTTGCGGATAATTAGCGTCGGCGAGCTTGTCCATCATCGTCTGAAGTTCCTTGCCCGCCTGGCGGCGCAATTGCTCGCGCAACATAGATGTGATCGCCTGCGGCGTTAGCAGCCCTGCGGCCTTGGCCTGCTTGATCAGTTGTTGCGGCAACGACAGTTTCAACTCCAGCGTCGTCATGATCTTCCCCGTCATCACTGGTGACATTAATCGCGTCGATTCGCGTTTTTTGCGCCACCTATTCGCGCTCGATCAGCGCATCAAGCATCTGAAGTACGATCTTACCTCCGAAAAACGTACTTGTTTATCGTCAGTGTCCCGTCCACTGTCCAACGGAGCAACCGCAAGGGCTGAAACCCCGTTTTTTTAAAAAACGCCGCGTCTCTAGCCGCGTTTTCTCAGATTTTTTATCAAAAAATAGCGTGGCCAAATGACGCCACAAGGCATTTCCTATGCGCCGGTGCCGCGCAAACGAGTGCTTCCCTGGACATGCGATTGGCCGTTCACTTTCGTCATGCCGGCGGCGATTTTTATCGCCGCAAGTAGTACCCCGTCAGCAAGCCCTCCCAAGCCTCGAACCCGATTCTTCCTTCGCGCGTGGCAGCACCGCGATGGCGGCTACGCCGGTTCTAGCCTTCAACGCTTTCGCTTTCGTTGTCGCACCCGGTTTTATTCTCCATTGAAATCCCGCCCCCACCTCGGCTGGGGTCAACCCGGCTGCGCCTGGCCCTGAGAGGTGAGTACGAGCGTCATACAAAATGTATGCGGAACGGAAGGCCCCCAGGCAGGTTGCCTTGACCCTCAGTGAGCTCTTGTTTATACTGATGTATAGACATTGAACTGGAGACGGTAATGGCGGAAGCGGTACTGGATATTCGGCAGTGGGGCAATAGCCTTGGTGTACGGCTTCCCGCAGCCTTGGCGCGCGCCGCGCGCTTTCGCGTCGATCAACGCGTCCGTATATCGGTGGAGGGCGATCACGTCGTGATCGCACCGCTTGGCGACGCACAGCTTTCATTGGAGCAGCGCTTGGCGAAATTCGATCCAGTGCGTCACGGTGGGGAATCTATGCCGACCGGACAGAATCTTGGTGCGGAAAAGTGGTGACACCGAAGTCCGCCATTTCCAAGAAGTCTTGGGTTCCTGATCGAAGCGAAATTATTTGGATAAATTGCAATCCGCAGGTGGGCCGAGAGATGCGCGATGTTCATCCGTTTTTAGTGCTCTCGCCACGAGTCTTTAACGAAAAGACTTCTCTTGTTATCGGACTGCCAATGACCACCGCTAGCTACAACGCCGATAATCCTTTCGCTGTCGAGGTTGGTAAAGTCAGCCGCCGCAAGGCAGGGCAATCGAGCTACGTGTTATGCCATCAGCCAAAATCCTTCGACTGGCGTTTGCGTGGTGGAAAGAGGCACCCGCTCGGATGGTTGCCAGAGCCGTTGTTCGCGTCGATTTGCGATCGTCTCAATCAAATAATCCAGCTGGCCTAGATTCTCGTCGGCGTCGCGTCGCAACTCGATGCCACTACATTATTGCGTGGCGATCTGGCTTGGCGCAAAAAGTTTGTCGTAGGCGAGCAAAAGCGTCTGATGCATGGCGCTGCCCTGCATATCCGCGCCCAGCGTTTCCAATCCGAAAAAGCGTTCTTCCCTGGTCAAAAGCGCTTCGGCTTGGCGCAGTGTTTCCTTCCCGTAGAGTAGAGTAAGCGCGCGTCGTTGGTTCTCGACATCGTCTAAATTCATCAGACTCTCAATACATCGATACACCAATCGACGTGCCGGTTCCAATTGTGCGTAATGGTGAATCCAGTCGCAGCCTTCGCGTGTGGCTTCTTCGTCGCCGATCGCCAAGGCCAGCAGGGTTTTGAGTTCGCCGATGCGCAGTTGTTTCCAGTTGGTGCCTACGGGAATGGCGAGGCCGAGGATTTCCCATAGCGGGCGTTCGTCGTTGAGATTGGAAGTTTGCAAATCGACGAGCAAATCCGCGCACTCAAGTTCGTCCAGCTCATGGATTCTGACAAGGGCCGGGCGCATGCGGTTGCCGATGCTGTTGTTCTCCCACTCCAAGTCTTCGATCGGGTATATCTCGGACATACCCGGCACCAGGATGCGGCAACTGTAGGCGCCTTGTTCGGCGAAATCGGCGATGTAAATTTCCTTGCCTTCGCGTTTGATGCAATCGCACAGCCAGGCGTAGTCCTCGGCGGTGGTGGTGCTGAAATTCCAGTCGGCGAAGGGGTGATCGGGCTTGTCGCCTAAAAAATTCCAACTGACCACGCCGCTGGAATCGACAAAGTGGATTTCCAGGTTTGAAGCGAGTTGGATTTCTTCCATATCGAAACCGGGTTCGGGAAAGCCTTCCAATGACTCCAATGCGCGGCCTTGAAGCAGTTCTGTCAAGGCGCGCTCAAGCGCAATTTCGAAACGCGGATGCGCGCCAAAGCTGGGGAACACGCCTTGGTCCTTGGGGTGCAGGAGCGTCACGTTCATGACCGGGTAACGACCACCCAGCGAGGCATCGCGCACCAGAATGCCAAAGCCAGCATCGCGCAGTCCCTTGATGCCGGCGGCGATGCCGGGATAACGCGCGATGACATGCTCGGGTACCTCGGGCAGGCACAGACCCTCTTTGATAATGCGGTACTTGATATGGCGCTCGAAAATTTCCGACATGGCTTGGCTACGTGCCTCCTGCTGTGTGTTGCCAGCCGCCATGCCATTGCTCACGAACAGGTTGCCGATGATATTCACCGGAAACCAAGTTTTGGCGCCATCCGAGAGGCGCGTGTAGGGCAGGGCGCAGATACCGCGCTCCACATTGCCCGAATTCAAATCTACCAACACCTCGCCATCAATATCGCCTTCAGGGTTGTAGAAGGCCTGCAACTCGGGATTGAGAAGTTCGGTGGGCCACTTGCCATCTGCGGTGGGTGCGAACCAGCGCTCCTGCGGGTAATGCACGAAGGGGCGATTGGCGCGCGTTTCACCGAGGTAAAAATGTGTCCAGAAATAATGTGTGCCCAGGCGCTCGAAAAATTCGCCCAGGGCGCTGGCGCGTGAGGCGAGCTTGGTCGCTCCCTTGCCGTTGGCGAACAACATCGGGCAATCGTGATCGCGAACGTGCACCGACCACACGGCGTCCACCGGGTTTAACCAGGACGATTCATCCAGATGAAAGCCGCGTGCCGCGAGCTTTTCCTGCATGGTGCGGATGGTGGATTCCAGCGAGGCATCTTTGCCGGGAATGAAACTTTCTGTTTGCATGATTGGGATTTTCGGCAAAATAAGTGGAGGGAGGCAACTAGCGTCCGCGTGACGCTTTCTTGGCTGGTGGTTTCTTCGGCGATGGTTTTTTGGCGGGCGAGTTTCGGGTCGCCGCTGGTTTGGCCGAGGGTTTCGCCCGCGGTTTCGCCGCCGTTTTCGCCGCCGTTTTTTTCGCCGGCGATAGTGTGACCGATGCTTTTTTCTCGACTGCCGCCTTGATATGGCAGTGCTCGGCCAGAATGCGAATCACCGGCTCGGGCTGCTCGTCCGGGTTCTCCAGGATTACCACTTCGATTATCTCGGGGAAGAACTCATCTTCCCAGAGAGAAATCAAGCCGTCGATCATTTGATGCGGGGCGTGATTCAAAATGAATTCCTGCACATTTTTCTGCAGCGGGCCGTTTTTGCGTATCGCCAAGATGGCTGCCTTGGCTTCCGCCGCGGTAATAGACGGCTTGGGCGCTTGACCTGCAGCGAGGCACAGAAAGATGGTGTTCATCGAATCCGAGTCGGTCATGCCCTGCGTGACTTTGCGCCATTCATCGGTGACCAAGGCGTCGTAATCGCTGATTTCCATCGACACCGCAAGCGGATGGAAACGATCATGATATTCACGCACCAGGTCGTTGAAGGCCACCTTGGCATCCCTGATGCGCGGCAGGTCTTTCTCCAGCATGGTCTGCAAATGCCGTGTGACCACCACGCGATGTCTATCGGGTACGTCCTCCAGCAGTGATTCATCGATCGCTGCCTGCGTTTTCGAACGCCGATGCGCACGTAGAAACTCCTTCAATTCATCAGCGGACAGCAAGCTGCCTTCGCGGCGGCCGGCGATGCGTGTTAGCAGGCAGGCGTGCAACACGCTCTCGGAAGACTCATTGATCAAGGCTTCGCGCGGGATGTGCATGACATCGGCAAACCACAGCGCGGCATCGATTTCATCCTGATAGGCGCGGCGCTTGGCGAGTTCCTCTCTGTACTGCGCCACGGTCCAGGGATCTTCCAGCGAACGTTCGCGTAAAAACTCTTTCACATCCTCCACATCCGCCGGGTCAGGAATGGTGGTGTCGGTGGGCATGGCGAAGAGGCTTTTGAACATTTGCGAGCCACCGCGCGAATGCGAAAGAAAGGTATTTTCCTGTAACGATTTCGCCGCGCGATGCAGGTTGCCATCGGACATATGTTCAAGGTAGATGCTTGCCAGCGTCACCATGCGCTTGATTGCATCATCCAGATTGGTGCGTAGATGCGCGGTGCCAAAATAATCGGCGATTTGCACGACGCCCTTGGCGCCATCGGTGCGCATGGTTTCGAGCTTTTCGGAATCGATGATGCCGTTTTTCAAGCCATGATCGAGCGCTCGGGCGAAGTAGGGGCGATCATCATAGGCGGTGAGCGCCTGAGTGGGGATAGTGGTGGGCGCGGCGTTGCTCAAAGCGCGGACTCTTCGGCTGGCGGCTGACCCATTGGCCCCTTTCCGGAATCGGAGGAACCTTCTGACGAATCGGACTCGTCTTTTGCTGCCGGGGCCACACTCGCCGCCTGCAGACGCCCGGCGAGAATCTGGAATACGTGCAGGAATTCATCGGGAAAATGATGCGCCAGGCGCCAGGTGAGCTCCATCCAATCACGATCGGACACTTCATCCAGACCCACGCCGCCTCGGGGCACTTCGAATTGATCCTCGCGTGTGGCGTCATCTTCCTCGTCTTTGGGAATGCGCTCTTCATCCTGCACCACGAAGCTGCCATAGATCCTGAAGGTGGTGATTTCCTCGAAACGCTCATCGAGATAATCGGCCAACACTTCCAGCCCCATGTTTTTTTCGCTAAGCGCGGCGATGAATTCATCCGGATCAACATCGTCGCGAAAAATGATGGAATTGATCATTGAACGTAGGCGATCACGGTTTTTCTCCGCGTACAGGCGCTCCATCACCACCGCATCAGCGAATTGTTTTGGCGTGATCAAAAGATTGATCACCGACTCCTTGGCTGAGTCGTATTCGCGGATGATGGCGAGCAGGTCTTTCGGGGCCAGCTCGTCGAGTATTTCAACCAGCGCGTTGTCGCCTTCGGTTTCTACGAGGTCGGTCAACGCCGCTTCTGCCGCGCTGATATCGCCGGCGTGGATTAGGGCCGATGCTTTAATGACGGCGGGGTGAGACATGGGATGGGGGATTTTCTAGATTGAATCGAGTTTAAAAACGTACCAAAAACGCAATAAAAAACGTACTCAGTTTTTGCTGTGTAACGCCAAAATGCGGGATAAAAATGGCCTGCTAATAGCCTCGCTAATTGCGGCGATCAAACCCCTGATCGTTCAGGTAATCCTCACCGGCTTCGCCAAGATCATCGACCTCATCGCCATCAGCATCTTTTTCCTCGCCAGAATCGGTTTTTTCGCTGGGCGCGGGTTCGGCATGCCCGGCGGCAGCCTCAGCACCTAGGCCGGAAAGAATAAATTCCAAACCTGCGGTGATCAACATGAATTCCTCGCCACCTTCTGCCTTGAGCGCTTTCTGCGCCAGCGCCTCGGCCCAGGGCTCGAGCTTCAAACTTGCCGCAAGCTTTTTCCATTGTGGTAACGCGCCGGGTTTCGAGGCAACCAGCTTCTCAAGCAGGGCTTTGTCGCTGAAATGAAAGGCGCGATGAAACGCGGGCGAGACCATAACCGGTTCGAATTCGATCATCGGCAACAACTCCGTGAATTGATCGCGCTTCACTTTTAGGCGCGATTGCAAAACGTTGGAGCCGCCCGAATCGTAGGTGAGATCCTCAATTTCGTAGGCGTACGATTTGGACAGATCCTTGAAATAGGGAGAAAGTTTCACGTCAACGCGCCCTTCAAATATGCACTCCAAATTTCACGGGCTGTTTCCAGAGGATGTTCGATCAGGCTGCGGCGGCGATTGTCATCGAACCCTCGACGCTTATCTTCATCCGACAACACTTCGTAGGCTTCCTGCACTTCCTGAAATGCGGCATGCGCCTTTTCCGAAGGGTTGCGATCAGGATGTAGCGCAGAGGCCTTTTTCCGGTAGGCCGCCTTGATTTCCGCGTCATTGGCGGCCGGCTGCAAGCCCAGAATTCGGTAGTAATCTTTCATTGCCCCACTCCGGTTGCGTGGCGCAAAAGCACCATTGACCAGGAGAGAATTCCAAAACTGAATGAAAAATGTCTCATAACTGGCGCTGTATATAACTTCTGGTAGAAATTTATTTAAATTAACTGAACGGCTTTGAAAATTATTTGAATGGTTTTGGCGCTTGCTGCACCGCGCGCCACACTTTATCTGGCGTCGCCGGCATGTCGATGTGGGTAATTCCCAAAGGCGAGAGCGCATCCACCACGGCGTTCATGATAGCAGCCAGGGCACCCACATTACCGGCTTCACCCGCTCCTTTTGCGCCAATGGGGTTGGTTTTGGTTGGAACAGGATGATTCTCCATATCGAAGGAACACATATCGTCGGCTCGAGGCATGCCGTAATCCATGAAAGACCCGGTGATTAACTGGCCCGACTCGGGGTCATAGACTATATGTTCTGAAAACGCCTGGCCCACACCTTGGCCGACACCGCCGTGAATCTGGCCTTCCAGCGTCAACGCGTTGATGACGGTCCCAACGTCATCCACCACCGAGTAGCGCAATACCTCGGTCTTGCCGGTTTCCGGATCAATCTCCACTTCGCAGATATGGCAGCCAGTAGGGAAATTGGGGATCTCGGGTGAAAAGGTCGCGGATTCGGCAAGCCCGGTTTCTACATCGGCGGGAATTTTTGAACGTTGAAAGGCGGCCTGTACGACATCGAGGAGTTTTACCGAACGATCGGTGCCGGTGACGCGAAAGGTTGCCTTGGAAAACTCAATGTCGGCGGCCGCAGCTTCCAATAGATGCGCGGCGATCTTCTTGCCTTTGTCGATGATTTTGTCCACCGCGATACTGGCTGCGGACCCACCGAGTACCGCAGTGCGCGAAGCAAAGGTGCCACCGCCATCGGCGGCCAGATCGGTGTCATTGCGCGACACGCGAATCGACTCTTCCGGAATGCCTAGCCGATCAGAGAGAATGATTTTGTACATGGTTTCGTGGCCTTGCCCATGCGAGATGGAGCCTGGCACCACCGTGACACCGCCAGTCGGGTCGAAGCGCACTTCGATGTATTCGCCGAACGCCTGCGAAGTCTGCTCGATAATATTGCCCATGCCAATGCCGCGAAGCTTGCCGCGTTTTTTCGCTTCGGCGCGACGCACTTCGAACCCGGCATAGTCGGCATTGACCAGGGCACGTTCCAGATTCTTATCAAACGCGCCGCAATCGTAGTGATACACCAGCCCCGATTTAAACGGCATGGCGGAGGAGGGGATGGTGTTACGGCGGCGCAGCTCGGCGCGGTCAATATTTAGTTCGCGCGCGGCGTTGTCGATGACACGCTCCAAAATATAGGAGGCCTCGGGGCGGCCGGAGCCGCGATACGGGCCATTGCAGGCGGTGTTGGAGAACACCGCAGAGACCTCGACATAAATGGCCGGCGTGGTGTAGGTGCCCGATAAGCCCCCTAGATGCGCGGTGGGGGATATCAAGCCGCCCGGCATGATGTAGGCGCCGATGTTGGAGGTGTTATTGACACGCAAGGCCAAAAACTTACCGTCACGATCCAAGGCGAGCGATGCCTCGCTGATGTGATCGCGGTCGTGGTCGTCGGTTGCCATACCTTCGCTGCGCTCGGAGACCCATTTCACCGGGCGGGAAAGTGTTTTTGCCGCGAGCAGCGCCAGGACATATTCGGGGTAATGCCCACCTTTCATGCCGAAACTGCCGCCCACTTCCCCCGAGGTCACGCGCAACTGTGTCTCAGGAATGCGAAATATCTTGGTGGCAATGTCGTAGCGCGTGGAGTGCGGTCGCTGCGTACCGGTGTACAGCGTGTAGCGCTCATCGCGAATATCGTATTCACCGATGCAGCAGCGCGGCTCCATGGTGGCGGCGGTGACACGGTTGATCGCCGATTTCACCGTGGTGACGTGAGCGGCCTTGGCGAACGCGGCATCCACGGCGGCTTTGTCGCCCAGCGTATAGAAGAAGGTTTCGTTGTCGTCGCAGCCTGGCCACAGCGATGGTGTTCCCAGCGTGCCGATCTTCGCGGTATCGGTCAGGGTAGGCAGCGGTGCGTATTCAACCGATATGGCTTCGGCGGCATCTTTGGCCAAGCTCAGCGTTTCAGCGACAACAAAGGCGACAGGATCGCCCACCAGCATCACCCGCTCGTGAGCCAATGCCGGACGTGGCGGATTAAACAAATTGCTCCCATCGCGACGCTTGCGCGGCATCATGGGCGGAAGATAGCCATAGTTCCCCGCGGCCCAATCGCTGCCGGTGAGAATCAACCACACGCCAGGCATTTTTTCCGCCGCCGATTTGTTGATGGCGACGATACGTGCGTGTGCGTGTGGCGAGCGCAGCACGTAGGCGTAACCTTGATCCAATAAATTCATATCGCCGACGTATTTGCCGCGGCCGGTTAAAAGGCGCGGATCTTCGGTGCGTGGCACCGACTGGCCCATGGCGAACTGTCCCATTGATTCTCCTTGCGTAAATGTTGTTGATTTGTCCGCGCGGCGGGGATCTAGGCTCGATCATGTCCCGCGTATCGCATTCGGTAGGTATGATTGGCAAAGATTAGCGTAAATAAAGTTTATGTAGGAATTGCATGGATTCAATTTCCGATTTAAAACTCTCTCAACCCCTCGAATTGCTCATGGCGCGCGCGGCGGCGCTACGCGATAGCGTGCACCAAAACCGCATCACCTATTCGCGCAAAGTATTTATCCCCCTCACCACACTTTGCCGTGATGTGTGCCACTACTGCACCTTTGCTACGTCGCCCAAAGCGGGGCAGAGCGCGTATTTAAGTGCGGAGCAGGTCCTCGCGATTGCGCGGGCAGGCGCCGCGGCGGGGTGCCAGGAAGCTTTGTTTACCTTGGGCGATAAACCGGAGCTGCGCTACCGGCAGGCGCGCGAGGAACTCGATGCCTTGGGTTACGCCACCACTATCGAGTATCTGGCCGCAATGTGCGAATTAGTGAGAAAAGAAACCGGACTTCTGCCGCATGCCAATCCGGGCGTGATGAATCGCGAAGAGATTGCCTTGTTGCGCGGCTCGTGCGCCTCGCAGGGCATCATGTTGGAGAGTGCATCAGCGCGCCTTTGCCAACGCGGTGGCCCACATTTTGGTTCGCCGGATAAACATCCCTCGGTGAGATTGGAAACGATACGCTTGGCCGGCGAACTTGCGGTCCCCTTTACCACGGGAATTTTGATTGGCATTGGCGAGACGCGCGAGGAACGTATCGAATCCCTGATTGCGTTGCGTGACTTGCACGCGCGCTACGGCCACCTTCAGGAAATCATTATTCAAAACTTTCGCGCCAAAGCCGACACCAAAATGGCGCGCGCGAACGAACCCAGCGATGACGAACTGAAATGGACCCTTGCCGTAGCGCGCATTATTTTTGGCGCGGCGATGAACATTCAGGCGCCGCCCAATCTCACATCAAACTTCGGTGATTTGGTCGCGGCGGGCATTAACGATTGGGGTGGTGTGTCGCCGGTGACACCTGACCATGTGAATCCCGAGGCGCCCTGGCCGCAGATCGAGCATTTGCGTGCGCGTAGTGCCGAAGCCGGGAAAACGCTGGTCGAGCGGTTGACCATTTATCCAACCTACGCGCTGGATGCGGCGAAATGGTTAGATGCGAAATTGGCGGCGGCAGTATTGGCGGCGAGTGACGCTTCGGGATTTGCGCGGGCCGATAGCTGGTCGCCCGGGGTGGCCGGTGTTCGTGTGAGATCCGAGCCGTCACTTGGCCGGGTCTCGCAACATATCGAAACGATTCTCGACACAGTCAACCAAAACCGGTTGCTGGATGAGGCGCAAATCGTTTCGCTGTTCGAAGCGCGTGGCGCGGATTTCCATAAAGTTTGCGGCGCGGCGGATGCCTTGCGCGTCAAGGCGAGCGGCGAGGTGGTGCGTTACGTGGTGACGCGCAACATCAACTACACCAACATCTGCGCCTATCGCTGCACTTTTTGCGCCTTCTCCAAGGGTAAGACACACGAGGCCTTGCGCGGCACGCCCTACGATCTGCCGATGGAAGAGATCGCTCGACGCGTGACCGAAGCCTGGGATCGCGGCGCCACCGAGGTATGTATGCAAGGTGGCATCCACCCGGATTATTCCGGTGAAACCTATCTTGAAATTTGCAAAACCGTGAAACGTGCCTGCCCCGATATGCACGTGCATGCATTCTCGCCGCTGGAAGTGACGCATGGCGCCAGAACGCTGGGGCTATCGCTCAAAGCATTTTTGCTGGAACTCAAAGCCGCGGGATTGGGGTCCTTGCCTGGAACCGCCGCCGAAATTTTGGATGACGAAATACGCGCGGTGATTTGCCCCGACAAGCTAAACACCGACGAATGGCTGCAGGTGATGCGCGAGGCGCATGCGGTGGGCTTGCGATCCACCTCGACCATTATGTTCGGTCATATGGAGGGGCCAAAACATTGGGCACGACACTTGATTCGCCTGCGTGACTTGCAGATCGAGACAAAAGGATTTACCGAATTCGTGCCACTGCCTTTTGTACATATGGAAGCGCCCATGTATTTGAAAGGCCGTGCACGTCGCGGGCCAACCAGCCGCGAGGCGATATTGATGCATGCGGTGGCGCGCCTCGTATTGCATCCGCATATCAGCAACATTCAGGCCTCGTGGGTGAAGATGGGCGTGGAGGGTGCAGGCGCTTGCCTCAACGCCGGCGCCAACGATATGGGCGGCACGCTGATGAACGAGAGTATTTCGCGCGCCGCGGGTACCGAACACGGCCAGGAATTTCCCCCGGCCGCCATGGAAGATCTGATTCGCAGCGTCGGCCGCGTACCGCAACAGCGCAATACCCTGTACGGCGCGGTCAAAGCGGAGCGCGAAGCCACCTCCAAACAAGCCGCGCCCTTGAGTGAGGTTCGACTCGGAATTCGTCCCGCAGAATCCAGAAGAAACACCGTCAAGGTGCAGGAGCGCGGGCATGTCTGAGTCTTCTTCAACCATCATCGCGGTGCTGGGTGGCACCGGCGCAGAAGGCTCGGGCCTGGCTATCCGTTGGGCCAACGCAGGACATCGCGTGATTCTGGGTTCGCGCAGCGCTGACAAGGCGCAAAAAGCGGCTGCGGAGTTGAATGGTAAGTTGGGCAGTGAGCGTGTCAGTGGCATGGACAACCTAGCCGCCGCGACAGCCGCGCAAGTGGTGGTGCTGGCCGTTCCCTACACCGCGCAACGCCCGACAATCGAAGAAGTGCGTGGCGCGCTTACCGGCAAGATTTTGATCGATGTCACAGTCCCTCTGATGCCACCGCGCGTTTCGCGGGTGCAATTGCCTGCAGGCGGTTCGGCGGTAGAGGCGATGCAAAAATTACTCGGTGAATCCACCAAAGTGGTGTCGGCATTCCAAAACGTGTCGGCGCATTACCTGTCGGACTTGAATCGCAAAATCGATTGTGACGTGCTGGTGTGTGGGGATGACAAGGATGCCCGCGAAGTGGCGGTGCAATTGGCGGCGGATGCGGGCCTGCGCGGCGTACACGCCGGTGTGCTGGCGAATTCGGCGGCGGCAGAAGCCCTGACCTCGGCCCTCATCGCCATCAACCGCCATTACAAGGTGCCCGCCGCGGGCATTCATATCACCGGTGTGTTCGAATCGAACGTATTCAAATCGAACTGACCAGAATGCCGGGCGCAGTGAGTTCCATGCAGTTGTTCGCGCTTGCCGGTGTGCCGCTGGTTGCGCCGGGCGATTCGCTTTCCGCGTTGCTTCGCGCGGCGCTCGAGGCTTCGTCGCTGAGCTTGCAGGACAACGACGTGCTGGTGCTGGCACAAAAAATCGTCTCGAAAGCCGAAGGGCGATATGTTGCGCTGGATTCCGTCGCCCCCTCCAATCGAGCCTTGCAATTAGCGCGTCTATGCAACAAAGACGCGCGCCTGGTGGAGATAATTCTTGGCGAATCGCGCGGCGTAGTCCGCGCGAGGCGCGATGTGCTAATCGTCGAGCATCGGCTAGGGTTCGTGCTGGCCAATGCCGGGGTAGATGCCTCCAATGTCGGTGATGAGGGGCGGGTGTTGTTGTTGCCGGTTGATCCGGATGCAAGCAGCCAAGCCTTGCGCGAGGAATTGAAAATTAAAACCGGCGTGAATATCGGCGTACTGATTAACGACAGTTGGGGCCGAGCCTGGCGCATGGGTACGGTGGGCACAGCGATCGGCATGGCAGGCGTACCCGGCGTGGAGGATCTTCGCGGCAAAGAGGATTTATTCGGACGAAAGCTGCGTTCCAGCGAACTGGCGGTGGCCGATGAATTGGCCTCGGCCGCCTCGTTGGTCATGGGGCAGGCTGGAGAAGGGCACCCGGTGGTGCTGGTGCGCGGCTTTCCCTACGCGCTGCGCGCGAGCAGCGCGGCCGAGATGCTTCGGCCGCGATCGCTTGATCTGTTTCGTTAGGCAGGCGATGATTCTCACCCTGGCCGGCGGTGTCGGTGGCGCGAAGCTAGCCCAAGGTTTATATAGAAACTTGATGGAACGTCTCGTCGTGTTTGTCAATACGGGTGATGATTTCGAACATTTAGGTTTCTCCATCTCACCCGACCTGGATACCGTGATGTACACCCTGGCAGAGGTTAACAATCGCGAAACCGGCTGGGGACTTGCCGGCGAGACCTGGAATTTCAT
>JBJXEY010000543.1:0-8429 GCA_046153355.1 Burkholderiales bacterium | reverse complement strand
TGCAGGCGATGGCGCAGATGAGTGCATCGCACCGGGCCGTTTATGTCAGTGGCGAGGAATCCGCCGAGCAAGTGGCCTTGCGCGCACAACGCTTGAGCCTCGCGCCGGGTGAAATGCAATTGCTCGCAGAGATTCAATTGGAGCGCATTCTCGCGGCTCTGGAAAAAGCCAAACCCGAAATCGCGGTGATCGATTCGATTCAGACCCTATATTCCGAACAACTTACCTCGGCGCCTGGGTCGGTGGCGCAGGTACGCGAATGCGTGGCGCAACTGGCGCGTTATGCCAAACAATCGGGCACGGTGGTGGTGCTGGTGGGGCATGTCACCAAGGAGGGCGCGCTCGCCGGCCCGCGTGTGGTCGAGCATATTGTCGACACGGTGTTGTACTTCGAGGGCGACACGCACCAAAGTTTCAGATTGGTGCGCGCGTTTAAGAATCGCTTTGGGGCGGTCAACGAATTGGGCGTTTTCGCCATGACCGATAAAGGCTTGCGCGGTGTGGCCAACCCTTCGGCGCTGTTTTTGTCGCAGCACTCGGGCGATGTGGCGGGTTCCTGTATCTTGGTGACGCAAGAAGGAACGCGCCCTTTATTGGTTGAGATTCAGGCGTTGGTGGACAACTCGCACGCGCCCAATCCGCGGCGGCTCTCGGTGGGCCTTGAGCAAAATAGATTGGCGATGTTGCTCGCGGTACTCAATCGGCATGCGGGGATTGCGTGCCATGATCAGGATGTGTTTGTGAACGCTGTAGGCGGGGTGCGCATTAGCGAGCCGGCAGCGGATCTGGCGGTGCTCTTGGCAATCGTTTCATCGCTTTCCAACCGCGCCTTGCCCGGTAAGCTCGCGGTATTTGGCGAAGTGGGTCTCGCGGGCGAAGTGCGCCCGGCACCGCGTGGACAGGATCGTCTGCGCGAGGCAGCGAAATTGGGTTTCACCCAAGCCATCATTCCCATGGCCAACAAACCGCGGCAAAAGATCGAGGGGATTGAAATTATCGCCGTGGATCGCGTGGCCGATGCGCTGGCGCGCTTTCGCGGGTGAATAGTAAATATTATTAATGGAATTCATTTTTAGTTGCAAAGTACGTCTCCCTTGAGAGAAAGAAAATGAAAGTTAAACTTTATTGGGTTTTGGCGATGCAGATTCTGGCAGGGTCGCCACAGGCTTACGCGCAGCCAAGCGCGCTTAGTCCGGTACAAATTCAATTGCGCGAGGTGTATCGCGAGTTGGTGGAGATCAATACCACTGACTCCTCGGGAAGTTGCACAGAAGCCGCGCAGGCCATGGGCGCGCGTCTGCGCGCTGCGGGTTTGCCCGCGGCCGACGTGCAAGTGTTGGTGCCGCCGGGCGCGCCGAAAAAAGGCAATCTGGTGGCGCGGCTGCGCGGCAATGGCGCAAAAAAAGCTTTGCTGTTACTCGCGCACATCGATGTGGTGGAGGCCAAGCGCGAGGATTGGAAACGCGATCCCTTCAAACTCATTGAGGAGGAGGGTTATTTCTATGCGCGCGGGGCTGCGGACGACAAGGCCATGGCCGCGGCATTCGTGGCGAACTTCGCGCGTTATCGCGGCGAAAAATTTAGTCCGGATCGCGACATCATTCTGGCGCTCACCTGCGATGAGGAAATCATTCCTTCGCCGAACAATGGCGTTGAGTTCTTGTTAGAAAACCATCGCGCTTTGTTGGACGCGGAGTTAGCTTTGAATGAAGGCGGTGGCGGGCAATTGGATAAAAGTGGCAAACGCGTACGCCTGACGATTCAAGCAGGCGAGAAAGTATTTCAAAGCTACCGGCTCGAAGTGACCAACCCCGGTGGCCACAGCGCACAACCCCGCAGCGACAATGCGCTATACGATTTGGCCAGGGGGCTCGCGCGCTTGGGCGACTATCAGTTTCCGGCAAAACTTCTGCCCGTCACCCGAGCAAGCTTTGCGCGCATGGCAACCATTCTCACAGGGCAAGTCGCCGAGGATATGAAAGCAGTCGCCGCCGAACCCGCGGATGCCGCGGCGATAACGCGCCTGTCGCGCAATCCTTCCTATAACGCGCAATTGCGTACCACTTGCGTGGCCACCATGGCCGAGGCGGGCGAGGCCACCAACTCCTTGCCGCAACGCGCGCGCGCGGTGGTGAATTGCAGGGTGCTGCCTGGCGAGTCGGTGGTGGAAGTAAGGAGCACACTGGTACGGGTGCTGGATAACGAGCGCATAACCATTACGCCCATGGGTGAACCGGTGCTCTCGCCGCCCGCGCCTTTGGATGAACGTATCCTCGGACCGGTGCAGGCAATCGCCGCCTCGATGTGGCCCGGTGTGCCGCTCGTGCCCACCATGTCCGCGGGCGCCACCGATTCGCGCTTTTTGAACAATGCAGGCATTCCCACCTATGGCATCAGCGGCATGTTCAATGACAACGAAACCTCGGGTGTGCATGGATTGAACGAGCGTTTGCCGGTCCGATCCCTGTATGAAGGCCAGGAGTTTCTTTATCGCCTGGTGAAGGCGCTGGCAGGCGGGCGTTGAACAGGTTTCTGCACGGTTGGTCAGGTCTATTTGCCGCCGGGATTTTTTTCGCCTCGTCCTTCGCCAACGCCCAATCGCAGGTGGTGAGCGTTTCCATTGCCGGCACGCTGAATAAAAATCATGTCACGCAGTTGCGCGCTGCCATCGAGAAAATGCGCGGCGATCCTGTTCCCACGGGACTGATTATCATTTTGGATAGTGTTGGTGGCGATGGCCGCGCGGCAATCGAGATGGGACGATTGGCGCGCGAGAAAAACGCGCATATCTTCGTCAAGGGCACCTGCCGCAGCGCTTGCGTATTGCTCTTCGCTGGCGGCGTGTTTCGCGATGCGCGTGCCTTTGCCTTGGGCATTCATCGGGGAAGAATCACGCGCTCGGTAGCCGGCATGGGTGAGGTTGAGACCAACCCCGCGAACGACCCTAAGGCGCGCGAATTGCTGGAATTCGCCGAGCGCGAGGCGCGCGAGTATTTGTTGGAGATGGGCGTGCCAAAGTTATTCGACGCGATGCAAAAAACGCCCTCCACGCAAATTCGTCTTTTGCGCAGCGACGAGGCAAACGAAATGGGATTGTTGGGTTTCGACCAAACCTACCTTGAAAAACAAGCTGCGGCGGTCAAACCGCGTTACGCCATCGATCGAGAGCAATTGATCGAACGTTCCGCCAAGGTGCGCGAGCGTTGTGAGCAGGAATTAGGCGACGCCTCAAAATTCGTTGCCTGTTATCGCCCTCTGATTCTCAAGGGCGACTAACACTGCTCGCGATTCACGCTGCCGCGCATATGCGAACGCGAAATGCGAAATGCGAACGCGAAACGCGAACGCGATTTGGCGGTTTGGGTAGAACGCAATGTCGGCGGCCTGTGTAACATGTCGCCCTCGTTAAATCGAAATCACCCCAGGAGAGCTAAATGAAGATAGTCGTATTTGGACCGGACGCCCGAGTTGGTGCGCTGGAAGGCGGCAAAGTTATCGATTTGAATCGTGTTGATTCGAGCATTCCCGACAATCTTGCCGCGATGATCGCCGCAGGCAAACCTGCCATTGAAGCCGCGAAAAAAGCCATTGCCAAGGCCTCTGGCGACGCGGTGCAAGATGCCACCAAAGTTAAACTTCATTCGCCCTGGCCTGGCAAGCGCATCGCCATGGTGGGTGGCAACTACGCCGATCATCTGGCGGGCATGGAAGCCAATATGCATGGCTCACCGTTGACCGGTGATGCTATCGCCAAGGCGCATGATGTCGCCCGCGGCAAGGGCCATTGGGGATTCTGGAAGGTGCTCGATGAAACCGCCGCCGATGGCGATGAAATACCATTTCCGAAAAAAACCAAGTACCTCGATTACGAAGGCGAAGTGGCTATTGTGATTGGCAAGCGTGGTAAAGATATCCCGCCGCGCAAATCAAGGACTATGTATGGGGCGTGACCCTGATCAACGATTGGAGCTGCCGCGATGGCAGCACGATTCCGCGTAGCATGAGCTACAACACCGCCAAGAATTTTGATCGCTCCTGCTCGCTTGGGCCTTGTATTGTGGTCGATGAACTCGATTGCCAGAACGTCGATGCGCAAACCAAGGTCAATGGCGAAGTGCGTCAAAGCTTCAACAGCAAGGACATGATTTTCAAATTTGGCGAAGTATTGGAGTTTTTGTCGCAGGATTTCAGCTTCGTGCCCGGTGACATCATCAGCGGCGGTACCGCCAAGGGCACCGCAGCCGACCAAACCAAGAAAAACGCCGATGGCACCAAGCCTACAACCTTGTTCCTAAAGCCTGGCGATGTGGTGGAGATTTCCTCGCCGCAGATCGGCAGCATCAGCAACAAACTGGTGTAGCCATCATCCACAATACGCCCGATTCATGGCCGCGAATCAATGGGCAACGAGGATAGTGGCCTGGTCGCCGCCCGCGCGCATGCGGGTGGTGGCGGTGCTGGTTGCACTGGGTGTTGTGGCGGCGTTCTTCGTGGGGCCATTACGTCAACCAGGCTATATTAATTTCGCCGATAGCCGCGACTGCCTAGGTGTTCCCAATTTCGCTAACGTTGCCTCGAATCTGGCATTCCTGCTAGTTGGCTTGTACGGGCTGTGGCGTTTGCAAAAGCCTCGATTGGAATCGTTTGGCGATCCCTTCGAGGTTCGCGTCTATCGGTGGCTATTTGCGGGCGTGGTACTTACCGCGTTTGGTTCAGCCTATTTTCACTGGGCGCCGGACAATCCCCGTCTGTTCTGGGATCGTCTGCCCATCACCCTGGTGCTAATGAGTTTGCTATGCGCAACCTTTGCCGAGCGCATTGGCCTTGAATATGCCCGCCGTTGGTTCGTGCCCTTGATGATTTTGGGGCCTTTGTCGGCGCTGCATTGGCGTTGGACTGTGTCGATCCAAGCGGAAGATCTGCGCGTGTATGGATTGGTGCAATTTCTTACCTTGACGATCGTAATGGTCCTGCAAGCATTTTCTTCCCGTTATCGCGGAGCGCCATGGATTGCTTATGGTTTGGCGATATACATGGTGGCCAAGGTCTTCGAGGTTCAGGACGTCAACACGCTTTGGATCACAAGCGGCGCGATCAGCGGACATACCGTCAAGCATTTACTTGCGGCGGTTTCGCTATTGTGTATTGCGCTGAGTCTTGAGCGACGCGTATGGGTCGATCCTCGTAATTAGTCGGCCCATAGCGCGAGACCTGGTGTCAAAAAAGGCGCTACCTGGTGTTAAGAGGGCGCGACCTGGCGTTATTATGGCGTGGCCTCGTTATGACAATGGTGCTTGATGTCATGGAAGCAATCGCGCAAAAAGCCCGGAAATTCAAATACATTGAGTGCATTTTCGGGACAGTATACGGGGCTTAAGGTAAAATACACTCCCGTTTTAGCAAGATGTCTTAGGGCGGGGATAATTTCCTAAGCGCTATTTTGACTGGATGTAAGGCAGGGTAGTGCGAGCGAGGGTGGCGGAATTGGTAGACGCACTGGATTTAGGTTCCAGCGCCGCAAGGCGTGGGGGTTCGAGTCCCTTCCTTCGCACCAACGGCTTGGTTGGCAAAACGTTGATGGCAGAGCGGCCGCCATGCTCTGCCGGGAAACAACTCCCTTCCATAAATGAGTGTTGATGACGAGAGTTCGAACGTAAATAGAACCGGGTAATTGGCAACGCGACTTCCCCGGATTTCCTTGACTTTTTGAGGCGAAATAGGACGGTAATGCAGACAAATCTGGAAACATTGAGCGCGCTAGAGCGCCGGCTCACCATGGCGGTTCCCGCGCAGGATGTTGACCGCGAGGTTGACCAACGCTTGAAACAGATCTCGCGCACGGTGCGCATGCACGGTTTTCGCCCCGGCAAGGTACCGTTAAAAATCGTTGCGCAACAATACGGTCCGCAGGTGCGCTCGGAAGTCATCGGCGATGCGGTGCAAAAAGCATTCGACCAGGCGGTGGAAGCCAACAAATTGCGCGTTGCGGGCAATCCGCGTATCGAACCCGGGAAGGAGCCAGGCGCCGCCGAACTTTCATTCGCCGCCACTTTCGAGGTGTATCCGGAATTCAAGTTGGGCGACATTTCTGCCGTAAAGCTGGAGAAGGCAGCTTTGCAGGTGGCGGAGGCGGATGTTGATCGCACCATTGAAGTATTGCGTAAGCAACGTGTGACGTATTCCGCCGCTGGGCGCGCGGCGCAAACGCAGGATAAGGTGAGCGTGGATTTTGTTGGTCGTATCGATGCCGTGGAATTTGCCGGTGGCAAGGGCAGTGATATGGCGGTGGTGTTGGGAGAAGGGCGCATGCTTCCCGATTTCGAATCGAATTTAACCGGTGTCACCGAGGGGCAAGCCAAGTCGTTCGATGTGAAATTCCCTGAGGACTATGGCAACAAGGATTTGGCCGGAAAAACGGCGGTGTTCGAAGTGCAGGTGAAAAAGGTCGAGGCGCCTACGTTGCCCCCCATCGACGCCGAGTTCGCTAAATCGCTGGGTGTAGCCGACGGTGATGCCGACAAGATGCGCGCTGAAGTTCGCGCCAATGTGGAACGCGAAGTGAAAAAGCGTTTGGAGGCGGATATTAAGCAAAAGGCAATGCAAGTTTTGATCGATTCGACGCCAGTAGAATTGCCCAAATCGCTGGTGCAAATGGAAATGCAAAGGTTGGTGCAGTCCACGCGCCAGGATCTGGAGGCGCGTGGTGTCAAGATGGATCAGTTGCCAATCAATCCGGAAATGTTCGAGGTGCAGGCGAAACGTCGCGTGAGCCTTGGGCTCATCATTGGTGAATTGGTGAAAGAGAAGGAACTCACACCTAAGCCGGAGCAGATTCGCGCGCTGGTGGAAGATTATGCGCAGAGCTATGAGCAGCCAAGTGAGATGGTAAGATGGCTTTACTCGGAGCAGCAGCGTCTCGCCGAGTTCGAGGGTCTGGCGATCGAGTCCAATGTGGTGGCCTGGGTCCTGCAGAACGCGAAGGTCGAGGATAAAGCTGTTTCGTTCGATGAATTTATGAACAAGGCGGCGGCATGAACTGGTCAGGCGGATTGAACCCCATGGTGGGTGCGCAGGGCATGGCAGAGCCGCAAGGCCTGGGCCTGGTGCCCATGGTGATCGAGCAAAGCGGTCGTGGCGAGCGCGCCTACGACATCTATTCGCGCCTCCTGAAAGAGCGCGTGGTGTTCCTGGTGGGGCCGGTCAACGAAGTCACCGCCAATCTGATCGTGGCGCAGTTGCTGTTCCTCGAATCGGAAAACCCCGACAAAGACATATTCTTTTATATCAATTCACCAGGTGGTTCGGTGTCGGCGGGGCTCGCCATTTACGACACCATGCAGTTTGTCAAACCGGATGTTTCCACGCTTTGCGTTGGGCAGGCGGCGAGCATGGGAGCGCTACTCCTGACCGCAGGCGCCAAGGGCAAGCGTTCTTGCCTCCCCAATTCGCGCGTGATGATTCATCAGCCCATGGGTGGGTTTCAAGGCCAAGCCTCGGATATCGAAATTCACGCCAGAGAAATTTTGTTCTTGAAGCAGCGCCTCAACGAAATCATGGCCAAACACTGCGGGCAGGATGTGGCTCGCGTTGGCCGCGATACTGATCGCGATAATTTTCTTTCCGCCGAAGAAGCGGTAACTTACGGCCTGGTGGATCGAGTGTTGTCGTCTCGCGAAGAAATTGCCGCGGCCACTAAAACATAAATACAAAGAGGGTATGCCATGACGGAAAAGGCGAGCGGCGAAAAACTTCTCTACTGTTCCTTTTGCGGCAAAAGCCAGCATGAGGTGAGAAAACTCATTGCCGGCCCTTCGGTATTCATCTGCGATGAATGCATCGAGCTGTGCAACGACATCATTCGCGAGGAAAGCACCACCGATAAAAGCGGCAAGCCGGTTAAATCCGACCTGCCCACGCCACACGAAATATGCAAAATCCTAGATGAATACGTGATTGGTCAGGAGAAGGCGAAAAAGATCCTATCGGTCGCGGTCTATAACCACTATAAGCGCTTGAAACACCTCACCAAGAGCGACGAGGTGGAGTTGGCCAAATCCAACATCTTGCTGGTGGGGCCAACGGGTTCGGGTAAGACATTGCTCGCACAAACCCTGGCGCGACTGCTGAACGTGCCCTTCGTTATTGCCGATGCGACCACCCTCACTGAGGCCGGTTATGTCGGCGAGGACGTGGAAAATATTATCCAAAAACTCCTGCAAAACTGCGATTACGACGTCGATAAGGCCAAACGCGGCATTGTGTATATCGACGAAATCGACAAGATTTCGCGCAAGTCCGACAATCCTTCGATCACGCGCGATGTTTCCGGAGAAGGCGTGCAGCAAGCGTTGCTCAAGCTCATCGAAGGCACCATCGCCTCGGTACCACCGCAAGGCGGGCGCAAACACCCCACTC
The DNA here is from genome assembly GCA_046153355.1 of Burkholderiales bacterium. Taxonomy (GTDB): domain Bacteria; phylum Pseudomonadota; class Gammaproteobacteria; order Burkholderiales; family SG8-39; genus 2-02-FULL-62-17. Next base: position 14 of record JBJXEY010000543.1, on the reverse strand, counting down.
AGGATTTTGTTCAG
>JBJXEY010000111.1:0-10116 GCA_046153355.1 Burkholderiales bacterium | reverse complement strand
GGTTTTGACCTTCACCTTTTCGCAGAATTTCTTTTGCTCGAAGGGCTGCTCGACACACTGTCCGGCGTAATCGTATTTCCATCCGTGATAACAACAGCGGATGCCGTCGGGTTCGAGAAAGCCCAGGTAGAACGACGCGCGCCGGTGCGGGCAGTGCTCTTCGATGCACACGTATTCGCCAGTGGGCGTGCGCAGCACCAGGAGATTCTCCCCCATGATGCGCACGCGTTTCTTAGGCTTCTCGGGCGTCACTTCAGCGGAGGCGCACAGCGCATGCCAATAGCGGCGCAGCATCTCGCCGCAAGGTGTGCCCGGCCCAACCTGGGTGATGCGCTGGTTGTGTTCCTTGGTCATCATGATGAATTCCCCCTGGCGTGGCGTCGATGACGAAAATGATACGCGAGATGGCATCAAGCGGCGCAAATGAATTCGCGCGATGCGCGGCGTATGATCGGTTTTTTAACTGCAATGGCGTACATCTTATGAATCGTTTTTCGATTGTCGTTACAGCCGCGATATTGGGCGCCGCATCGCCCGCAATGTTTGGTGTTGTTTCCCAAGCTCATGCTCAACAATATCCGGTTAAGCCGGTACGCTTGGTTCACTCCTTCCCGCCCGGAGGCAGCACCGATTTGCTTGCGCGTACCGTGAGCCAGAAAATGCAGGAGACCCTGGGACAAAACATTTTGATCGAAACGCGCCCCGGAGCCGGCACCAACATTGGCGCCGAATTCGCCGCGCGCCAGGAGGCCGATGGCTATACGCTGTATCTTGGCATTGATGCCACCATGGTGATGAACCCGTGGATGTCGCCCAAACCCAATTTCGATCCGATCAAGGATTTCGCGCCCATCAGCAATCTCGCGGTGCAATGCGTGATGTTCGTCGGCAGCAACAAGGCGCCGCGAAAATCCTTGACCGAGCTGATCGCATTTGCCAAAACCAATCCAGGCAAACTCACCATCAGCGGCTCGAACGTACTCACGCAGTTGTTGGGCGCGCAGTTGAAAGCCTTGTCCGGCACCGACATCGTGTACGTGCCTTATCCGGGCGCGCCGCAGCAATCGCAATCTTTGTTGGCTGGCGACATCGATATGGCGGTGGTTGGCGTGATTCCCTATGCGACTTACATACGCGAGGGCCGCATGATTGGTCTGGCAACCACCGGCCCCAAACGCGACGCGCGGCTGCCTGACATGCCCACGGTGCGCGAAGCCGGTTATCCCGGCTTGGAAGGTTGCAACTGGCTTGCTTTATTCGCACCCGCTGCAACGCCGCGCGGCATTGTCGATCGCTTGCACTCGGAGGTGGTAAGGGCACTTGGCGCGAGCGATGTTCGGGAAAGACTTGCAACCTCCGGAATGGAAGCCTCGCCCACCACTCCCGATCAGTTGGGTGCGATGGTAAGAAATGATCTCGCCAAATGGGGGCCGATCATCAAGGCGGTGATCAAGCAGTAGTGCGAGACCTTGATAACGTCCGTATGAGGTAATTAAATGGGGTACGTCCCCTATTTACGGCCGAATATCAATCCAATTGCAGGCCGAATTCCTTGCTGATCGCAACAGTCTGCTCATAGGTTTCGGCGAGCACCTTGGCTAACTCTTCCGGTGTCGAGGAAAGCGGTATCGAGCCCGCTTTCTCGATCATGTCGCGATACTCGGGTAACTTTACCGCCGCGGCAACTTGGCGATTCAACTGCGCGATGATGGCCGGTGGCGTGCCCGATCCGGCGCAGATGCCAAGCCAACCGAAACGCACGAAGGGAAGACCCTTTTCGACGAGGGTTGGAATTTCGGGCGCCACTGCCAGGCGCTCCGGGCTGGAGACGGCAAGAACTTTGATCTTGCCCCCTTTGTAGAGTGGCATCACCGCGAGCGTCGGCGACATGTAAAGGTGAATGCGCCCGGCGACTAAATCGTTGATCACGTCGGTGCCATTTTTGTAAGGAATACCGGTGGTGTTGATGCCGCTCAATTTCCCCAATTCGAGCGCGAGAAATTCCTGCGCCGACCCGCGACCGATCATGCCGTAGTTGAGCTTGCCGGGGTTGGCCTTGGCGTAGGGTATGAAGCTATCCCAGTCGCGCGCCGGCACCTCGTTGGTCATGGCGATGCCGTAGTAATAACGCGAGATCTGGCTGATGGGCGCGACATCGGCAAGCTTATAGCCAATTTTTTTGTACACCGCCGCGTTAATCGATTCGAAATGCGTGCATAACAACAACGTATACCCATCGCGCGGGCGTGAGAGCACATCCTGCGTCGCGATCTGCCCGCCGGCGCCGGCCTTGTTCTCCACCACCATGCGCTGCCCCAACGCATTGCCGACCTTATCGGCGATGAAACGGCCCGGCAGATCGGTGGGGCCGCCGGCGGCGAAACCAATCACTAGGCGGATGGGTTTGTCGGGGTAGGCAGATTGCGCGCACGCGGTGCTCGCGGCGAATACCGTAGAGGCAATCGAAAAAAGTGAAACGAGTCGCGGTGTCAATTTGACCATTTTTGCATTCCCTAAATTTGCACCAGCACTTGTCGCATGTTTTCGTGATTCTCGCGGCGCCGCTTGGGCGAGGGCGCAATATTAATTCTTGTAAGAAGGGTCGAGCCGCTCAACCAAGCGCAATAACGCCGGCCATTCTGCCAGCGACAGCGAAGTCGCCGGGCCACTTGCTTGCTGGCGCGTCTTCTTGCTCACTTCTTCGGGTGGGTACACCAACTCCTGACCAGTGCCCATGGCAAGCATTTGCGCCTGGCAGGCGCGCTCAAGCGTGAACAAAGAACTGAACGCAGCGGGGATGGTGGCACCGGTCACCAACAGACCGTGATTGCGCAAAATCATGATCGGCTTATCGCCTAGATCATTAACTAAGCGCGAGCGCTCGTCGGTATCCAGGGCTATACCCTCGTAGCCGTGATAAGCCACCGCGCCATAGAAAAATTGCGCATGTTGCGACAAAGGTTGCAGCCCACATTTCAACATCGACACCGCCATGCCGGCGGGTGAGTGGGTGTGAATCACGCATTGCACATCGTGGCGCGCGGCGTGCACTGCGCTGTGAATCACGAAACCGGCTTTATTCACGCGCGTGGTGGTGCCATCGACGTTGTTGCCATCCAGATCTATCTTTACCAAATTGGAGGCGCACACCTCGTCGTACATCCAACCGAGCGGATTGATTAGAAAATGCTCTTCCTTACCGGGCACGCGTGCGGAGATGTGCGTGTAGATCATGTCGGTCCAGCCGTAGTAATTCACCAGACGGTAACAGGCGGCCAGCGTCACTCTCGTATCCCATTCCTCGGGGCTGATGTGGGCGGGGCGGGCGTTCTTTTGTTCTAGGGGTTGATTCATGATGTGTTTCTCCTCGGGGTGCGCAGGCGGTTGGCGCGGGCTAGACTTGATATTAGATGCTGCGGCGGGAATGTTAGCACCAAGCCTGCGCGCGCCTGCATGGTGTTCGAGTTCGCAAATGCTGGATCGCGGCAAGCCTAGTTTTCTTGTTCCGTGCGCGCGTGGGGTTGATGTTAGGAAATGCAAACTCTTATTTTATTAGCAACGCGATATACGGCTGGTATCCAAAGCTGCGGTTCTTCTTTTGCCCGGTCATCTCTGTAACGATGCCAAGATCGGTAAGCGTTTTGACCGCTGCGTTCGCGGTGGGGAATGTGGTGGTGAGTTTTTGTTTTACGTGTTCCACGGTGAATCGCGGCATCATCGGCAACATTTCGAACAAGCGATAACTCGCCGGTCCCGCTTTGCTCGATTCGAGCACCAGGCGCCGATGGCTGGCGATCAAGGTGGCCACCTCGATGATGCTGCGCTCTGCCTCGCCTGCGGCAACGGCGACACCTTCGAGGAAAAAGGCAATCCAGTCCTCCCAGGTTCCTTCGGTACGAATCGCGCCCAGTCGCCGGTAATACTCCATCTGGTGCCGCTTGAGATAGCTGCTGAGGTATAGCAACGGTTCGGGCAACAGGCCCCAGTGCTCAAGGAGCGCCGCGATCAACAGCCGCCCGATGCGCCCGTTGCCGTCGAGAAACGGATGAATGGTTTCGAATTGCGCATGGACCAACGCTATGTTCACCAAGGGAGGGTGCGCGGGCGCCAGGTTATGAATGAATTGTTCCAGGTCGCCGAGCAAATTTGTAATCTCGGTGGTGGGTGGCGGTACAAATACGGCGTTCCCCGGCCGCGTACCGCCGATCCAGTTTTGCGAACGCCGCAGCTCGCCGGGCTGCTTGCTCGCGCCGCGCGCGCCGTCCATCAGCAGGCGATGCGCGTCGCACAGCAGGCGAACGCTGATCGGCAGCCCATTGGGATCGCGCAGGTTGGCGCGCACCATGCGATAGGCGCGAAGGTAATTGGTGACCTCCTCGACGTCGTCCGTATTGGTGATGTTGAGACCGGCTTCTTCGTCAAATAAATCGGTAAGCGTTGCCTGCGTGCCTTCAATCTGAGAGGTGAGCAGCGCTTCTTTGCGAATCGCGCTGTACAGAAGCCAATCAACCGAAGGCACCAGGCCCGACACTGCGGACAGGCGAGACAGCGCCAGTTCCGCAGCACTGTTCCGTGAATCGTAAGAGAGGGTTGAAACGGGCGGGTTAGATGGTGGCAAAGCGTAGGGGACGAAGGCCTGGACGGCTTCGCCAAGCGTCGTTGTGGTGATATAGCGGCCGGTAGCGCGACTCATATTAAAAGGATGTTTAATAAATGTGGCGATATTAAACCATTCTTTAATATTCGAGGATTAAATTAAAGAATTATTTAATTAAATCAGCTTAACCAGGCGGCGACCCCAACGCGGTTCGTAGGGATCGGTGCGACATTGCTTCGTGGAACGCTACAAATCCCTCACCTGCGGCCAAACCCGGTCGCGGAACAACTGCATACCCTTATTCACCACATGATCAGGCAGGTCGCCCACCTTCACGGTGAAATTAAATATCCCATGACCCAGTTCGCCGTGGATGCGTTTGATTTGTTTTACGACGGTCTCGGGGCTGCCGCAGAGCAAGGTGCCGCGCTCAATGGCTTCTTCCAGCGTCGCCTCGGCCTGTTTTTCCAGGCGCGCCTTCCATCTATCGCGGCTTTCAACGTTTTCGTAGTAACGCGATTTTTGTAGCACGATCTGCTGCGCGGTTTTCATGCCTTCCATCAGTACCTTGCCGAAGTATTCGCGGCCCGAGCGCATCCAGCGCATGGCTTCTTCATCGGTCTCGGCTATACAAGTGTGCATGCCAATGAGAATGTTTTCGGCAGTGGGCTCCCAACCGTTGGCGCGGGCGGTGTCTTTGTAAATGCGGATCTGTTCTTTGGCGCTGGGTAAATCCGCCAACAGCACCAGGCCCATGATGGCGCGTTTCTCCGCCGCGAATTTCGCGGAATCGGGCGTGGTGGCCGAGATCACTAGAGGTGGATGCGGTTTCTGCATCGGCTTGGGCCAGATCGACACCTGACGGAACTGGTAGAACTCGCCCTCCCAGCCGAAGGGCTCGGGCTCAGTCCACGCTTTGATGATGAGTTCGATGGCTTCGCGCTGCCGCCCCCAGGATTCAGAGGGCGGGATGTTGTAGGCAATGTATTCGTGCGGGATGCCACGCATCAGGCCAGCGATTAGTCGGCCGCCCGTCATGCAGTCGAGCATGGCGTATTCCTCAGCGACGCGGATCGGGTTGTTGATCGGCACCAGGTTGCCGATCATGGCGATTTTGGCTTTGCTGGTCGAATAGGCGAGCGCGCCGCCGATGATGTTGCAATTGGCCATCAGGCCGTAGGGGCTGAAATGGTGTTCGTTGCAACCCACCCAATCGAAGCCGCATTGTTCGGCATCGATCATGCTTTTTACATAGGAGCGGTAATGCTCCTCGGCAACTTTCGGATCGAAATATTTGTTGGGGAAGGGCCAGTCGTGCGCCTCGCGCGGCAGGCCGGTGTAGGGCATGAGGTGGAAGAAGCTGAACTTCACGTACTATCCTTTTTTTAATATTGCCAATGTCTTCTTAAGCACACCAGCATTACATACTGAAAAATAAAAGTTACAAATTATCCTGCGGTACTGCCGCCATCGATGGGAATCACCGTGCCGGTATGAAAGCTCGACGCCGGGGAGGCCAGGTACAAAGCCAGACCTTTGATCTCGTCGGTGTTGGCAATTCTGCCTAAGGGCACACTGGCGGCAAATTGTTTCACGACTTCGGGCTCGCGATGCAAGCGCCCGCCCGCGATATTGGTGAGAAACGGTCCAGGCGCAATAGCATTGACCATGATGTTGTGCGGCGCCAATTCCAGGGCAGCTTGCCGCACCAGGTTGATGACTGCGGCCTTGGTGGCGGCGTAACCGTAGCCGACCATGCGATCACCTTTGAGGCCGGCAATCGAAGCGGTGACGACGATGCGGCCACTTTTCTTTTTCTTCATGTGGTGAGCGGAAATTCGAATTGTCTCGAACACGCTGGTGAGATTGATTTTTAGCACCCGCTCCCAAAGCTCGGTGGGGAGATTCTCCATTTCGCCGACTGGATTGTTGAAGCTTGGGCCGCTTGAGATACCGGCATTGGCGAAGGCGATATCAAGACGCCCATGCTGTGCCGCGATCGAATCGATGACGGCGCGCAGCGCTTGGGTATCGCCGACATCAATCGTCATCGGCGTGACTTTGCAGCCGGTGTCGAGAAGCCTTTGAGCTGCCGCCTTTAACGTTGCTGGGTCAAGATCCAACATGGCGACATGCGCACCGTTGTGCGCGAGCACTTCGGCATAGGCAAGACCCAAACCGCTCGCGGCACCCGTGACCAGCGCGACGTGTCCGCTGATGTCAAATAATTGCGAAGCTTTCACCGTGAATTGCCCATTGTGATTCGGAACGACTGCGTGGAATAAATCGAGCCTGGCCCCTTTTTAGGGGAGCAGGCGCGTTGGCGATCCGTCTTTGCCAAGAAGCAGGTTCGCCGCGCCATGCCAGGGCCCGTCGGGCAAATCCAATTGCACGGTGAGGATGGCAAACGAGCCCGGCGGCAATGGGCGATTGCTGTGGTTGGTCCCGGCTGCGCCATAGGCGATGGGGGAGAGTGGTGCGCCACCTACGCAGGCTTCTAGCGTCCAGGCGGCGAGTTTTCCCGGGAGTCCAGTGGGAGATGGCCCCGAGGCGAGCTTGCCCGCATCCAACGCGATTGCAGCGGCATCAAGCCATTTCTGCGCGGCGGCCCAGGACGCAGGCGGTTTGGCCGACAACATGCGCACGGTGCGCACCCACACGCTCTTGTAACCCAGCGACACGCTGATGCAGTGTCGCGCACCCAGGCGCGCATCGCCTTCAAGTCTTTGCAGCACGCCACTGGATTCCAGATCGGGCGCCACTTTCAAATGAACTTCTTCGGCGCCATCCAACCGCGCCACTGAATCAATGGCCGACAAAAGTTGCGAGGCTTGTCGTGCGCCCGCGGGCATGGCGGCATAGGCCTTGTCGGCGATGGCAAGCGCCTTGCGCGCCAGGCCCATTTCACTTTCATCCGGCGGCTGGCGAAGCGTTGCAAATTGCGCGGAGAAATCTACCAGGGCGGGGCCAAAGCCTGCTTCATCGAAGGCTTCAGCAATCGGCCAGGGCAATTCATCGCGTTCGATCATGCCGATTCTGGCTTTACCTGAGGAAAGCCCAGGGATGCGCTCCTTCAGCATCTCGATCACGCCTTTACCCAGATTGGGCGTCATGATGACATCGCCGACGCGCGCCACTTCGCGTATCCACGGCTCGACGCGTTTGGAAAAAGCCGCGAGCATCATCGGCAGGCCGCTGGGAAACACCACCACCAGGCCGTCATTCCAATACGGCACGAAGTGGGTGTACCAACTCACCGCATTGGGGCGCGCGAACGAGGTGTAGGCGATCACCGCGTCGAGCTTCTCTTTGCGCATGACATCTTGGGTGCGGGTGACGCGCAATGCCATGGCTGCATCTGGCACTTCTTCTTTCGACCAACCGATCAGACCTCTGCGCATGATCAGTGCCCCGTCACGGAAAATAACTGGCGCGGCGTTTTGGTCAACACCTCGCAACCGTTCTTGGTGACGATGATGGAGTCGCCCAGGACGAAATAGCCGACATCCGGGTTGTAGGTATTGGGGTGAACCACCAGGGTCATGTTTTCTTCGATCACCATTTCCACATCTTCCAAAATTGCCGGGCGCGCATCGGTATAAAGCCCTAGACCATGGCCACGCACACGCGTGTAGGCCGAGGTGACGTATTCGCCAAGACCGAATTTTCGAAACACATCGTTCTCGGCTTTCGCAATATCGCAGGCGCGGATGCCGGGCTTCACTACATCTATCCCAGCGGCGAGTGCCTCGCTATAGATATCCAACACGCGTTGCTGCATTTTGGTTGGCTCGCCCACTACCGCGGTGCGGCAGATCTGCGCGTAATAACCTTCCACGCAGGGCGTGAGTTCGGTGGTGACGAGGTCTCCGGCCTTGACCTTGTTGTCACCCGGCGGATGCATACCGCGCATATCGACGCCGCCGGAACCGAGAATCTGAAAATTCTCCGCGCAACCATTGGCGCGATAAAACGCTTCCACGCCCGCGACCAACTGATATTCAGGTTTGCCAATCTTGATGCCATCGAGAAACACCTTGTAGCCTTCATCGGCCAATTGCGACGCGCGCCGGTAGGCGGTGAGTTCGGCGGGGGTTTTTTGCAGCATCAGTTTATCGAGCATGGCGGTAGTTTTCGCCACGCTGCCACCGGCTTCACCTTTGGCCAATCGATACGGCAATCCAGGACGCGGTCCCAGCGCCACCTTGCGATGTCGCGATGCGTTAATGATGCGCTCGGCTTCCGCGGCCGCCGAGGCCACGCAACTGATGCGGATCTCCGGCTGCTCATTGGCGAAACGGGTGGCCTCACCTGGCGATTCGACAATCAGATGCACGCCGCCATCGCGTTCGATAAACGCCACGGCGTTGCCCTCCAACACCGCCACGCCCGTCGCGTAGCGCAGGTAATCGCAACGCCAGGCGTCGCCGGCAATCGCCAATAAATCGATATCCGCGGCCGCCATGGTTTCGTGCAAACGATCGCGGCGTTCTTGGACTAATAGTGTTGATGGGTTCATAAAAACCTTGCAGGTATTAAAAAGGGAATGTTGCTCGCCTCGGTCGTGAACCGAATGGCAACGATTGTCTCGGCACCCGCAAGAGGTGCCGCAGCGCGCGCGTTACTGCGCGGTGATTTTGCCGTCCTCGACGATTTTTTTATAACGCACCGATTCCGAACGGACAAATTTCGCCGTTTCGGCCGGGCCCATCCCCACTGTGACATGGCCTGTTTCGGCGATGCGTTTGATAACTTCGGGGTCTTTCAAGGTCACCAGAAATTCGTTCGCAAGTCGATTAATGATCGTGGTCGGAGTGCCCCGGGGAGCGGCCAGCACCCACCAGTTGGTCGCGCCGTACTGGGGATAACCTGCTTCGATGGTGGTGGGCACATCGGGGATTTCCGCCATGCGTTGCCGGGAGGTGATGGAAATTGCGCGCAGCTTGCCGGTTTTTAGATGACCGCCTCCCGCGGTTAAGGAGTAATGCGCCATGTGTATGTCGCCGGCCAACATGGCAATCAGCAGTGGCGCAGTGCCTTTGAAGGGTACGTACACCAGGGATTTGCCGGTTGCCTGGGAGATCTGTTCCGAGGTTAGGTGCGAGGGGGAGCCCGAGCCGGGCGAGCCATAGTTGAATTTGCCTGGATTGGCGCGAATCAACGCCTCGAGTTCCTTGAACGTTTTTACCGGCAGCGACGCCGGCACCACCAGAATTAAAGGGGCTTCCCAAAGCGTGGCAATGGTATCCAGATCATTGACCACGTTGTAACCCAGATCCTTAAATAGGTGCTGCGAGACGGCGAAATTCCCGGTGGGCGCAAGTAACAGCGTGTACCCATCCGGCGCGGCTCGAACCACATCGCCCATGCCAATGGTGCCATCGGCCCCCGGCTTATTTTCGATGAAGAATTTCGCGCCCAGCCTCGCTTCGACAAACGGTTGCTGCGAACGGAATAGGCCCTCGGGCACCGGACCTGGCGCGTACGGAACCACCACGCGGATGGGTTTGTTGGGCCAC
>JBJXEY010000506.1:0-13394 GCA_046153355.1 Burkholderiales bacterium | reverse complement strand
CATTAAAAACTATCCTTTGACAAAACAACTACTGAGGCTGAACGTTCATGCCCTTCATGATGCGATCCCAGATTTCGCGCTCACCACGAATAAATTCGGTGATCGATTGCGGCGACCCGGCGCCACCCGAGGTAATGCCAACGTTTAATAGACGCTGAACGTAGTCAGGCTGCTTCACCAATATGTCGATCTCGCGATTGACACGCTGCACGATGGCCGCCGGCGTACCGGCGGGCGCGGCCATGATGCCCACGCCAACAATCTTGAACCCAGGCAATGACTCAGCCACGGTCGGCACGTCTTTCAATGCCGGCGAGCGCTCCGAGGACGTAATGCCGATCACGCGCAGCTTCCCCGCACGGCGAAACGATTCAACATTGGCGAAGGAGTTGACCACCATGTTGGTGGTGCCGGCCACCGAATCCTGAATCATTTGCGCAATACTTTTATACGGAACACTGATTAGGTCGACCCCAGCCACCTTGGTGAACCATGGCCCGGCCAACGCCGTAGCACCTATCGTATCCGCGCCGTAACTTAACTTTCCAGGCTGCGCTTTTGCCAGGGCGATCAACTCCGGTACGCTTTTCACGGGAAGATCAGGGTGAACCGCGATGACGAAGGGTGCGCTGTCGTAGAGCAAGGCGACGGGCACGAACTCCTTGTCAGCGTCATAGCCCGGATTTTTGAACATATATTTATCCGAAGCGATAAAACCCACGCCGCCGAAAAAATACGAATAGCCGTCGGGCGCGGCGCGCGCCACCGCCTGCGGGGCGAGCAATCCTGCGCCACCGACAAGATTTTCAACAATAAAGGGGCGGCCAAACGCCTTTGCCAGATGCTCGGCCACTACGCGCACGATGACATCCGGCAACGTGCCCGCGCCGCCCGCGAGCACAATGCGCGAGGGTTTTTCTGGCCAGTTCTGTGCGCTCGCTGGAATTACTAATGCCATGCAGATGGCCGTTAACATCGCAGCACCAATCGATCGTTTCTTCAACGTTTGTTTCCCCTGGAATTCGACAGCCCGCGCCAATCAAGCCCGCGCGACGCCCGCTTCGCGATAAATAAATGCAATGATTTTTTCGAAGGTCGAAAGCGCCGACGCGCTATCTGGGTGGGTGCGGATGTCGTCGTAATCCGGTCCGTCGAAAAGTTCCACCTCCATGTGCCCGCCGCCCTTTCGGTACGTCGCAGTAAAACGATCCAACAAGGCTTGTGGTGTGGTGTGACGCGCCTCAATCGGTTCGCTTGCATTCTTCACGTACTGCAACCGTGGCAACAGCACCTTGTCGCCACGCTCCATCGCAAGCACCGGACTGCCCTCAGCCATGGCGGCCTCGGTCAACCAATAGTTCTCCCAGAAAATTTTCCCGCCAAATTTAGGCGCGCCGTGCTGCGCCTCAATGTCACGCCGTTCGTGATAACTATCCAAGGGGCACAGCGCCGGCCACATGGAAACGATATACGGCACGCGTGCGTCGTAGCGTTCGCCACCGGCCAAGGGAATCGAGGCATAACGCGGATCATTGGGTTTCATCGCCGCGAGCAAAGTCAAATGTCCACCCGCGGAAGACCCCATTGCGCCGACCAGTTCCGGTCGACTGCCCAGGCTATTGGCCTTGGATTTGAGCCAGCGAATCGCGTAATGCACATCGGCGACCGAACTCGGATAAGTCCCATCCGGCGGCATGCGGTAATCCACGCTCACCACCACCACGCCACCTTTGGCAACCGGCAAATTAACCGTTTCATTGTTAAGTCTGTCGCCCGCGCACCAGGCACCGCCATGCGCTTCCAGCACCGCAGGGAAAGGCCCTGCGCCGCGCGGTTTCATGATGCGCGCTAGATACCCTTTATCGCCATGGCGCAGATATTCGACTTCTTCGATATCAACCGGGTACTGTTTCACTGATCAATCAACCCCGCCTGCTTCACCAGGGCCTGTCCCTTGTCGATATCGTCTTTAAGATAGGCGGCAAACTGCTCAGGGGAACTCATTGCCGGCTCCAGCCCCAAGGGCGTGAGGTGTTTTTCGATAAACGCGGGTTGCCCACCCACCTTGATGATTTCCGCGTTCAAGCGCGCCACAATCTGCTTGGGCGTGCCCGCAGGTGCGAGAAATCCGAACCATCCGCGCAACGCTCGACCCTGATAACCCAGTTCCGCGAGTGTGGGTACGTCGGGCAGCAAGTGGGAACGCGTGGTGCCATCCACGGAAAGCGTCTTGAGTTTTCCGGATTTCAAATGGCCCACCAGATTGCCAATGCCAAAATAAAGCGCCTCAATCTGATTGCCTAAGAGCGCCGTCACCGCCTCGGCGCCGCCCTTGTAATTGATGAAACGCACATCGGTGCCGTTGACGCGGTTGAATTCATCCATGAAGAGGCGCACGTTGTTCGCGGTAGAACCGTAATTCATGCCCCCCGGTTTGGCCTTGGCCCTGGCGATGAATTCCTGGAAGGTATTCGCGCCCAAGGAAGGATTCACCGTCAGCCCCACCTTGATAAAAAACAAATTGGTAATCGGCTCGAAATCCTTGCGCGGGTCGATGGGTGCTTTGGCCATGGTAAACGGCGTAATGCTGGTGGTATCCACCGCCACCAGGCAAATGGTGTGGCCATCGGGCGCGGCCTTGGCGCAGGCTTCCGCGCCAATCATGGTGGCGCCACCGCCGCGGTTATCCACCACGATGGGCTGCCCAACGTTCTTGCTCATATCCGCACTGACGGCACGCAGCACCACATCGGCCAATCCCCCCGGTGCAAAGGGAAGAATGGCGCGCATCGGTTTGTTTGGCCACGATTGCGCCAGCGCCCCTTGCGCCGTAACCCACAAAGCCATCGCCAAAAAGCTTGTTGCCTTCATGCCTCCCCCTCCTTAAGCACGCTCAAATACGACCCACGCAAACACAATCTACGCAAACCGAACCACCCAACTCGACATCAGGCAACAAACTCCTCGCGCAGCAAATCCACTGACCGCAACAAGTTTTCATCGGTGCATTCGAACAACACCGCGTCACCGCGAGCCTCGATGGTGAATGGCGTCCAACTGGGCATGGCAATCACATCGCCGCGTTGAAACTCCAAACGCTCCTCGCCCGCGCGTACCGTCCCTTGGCCCGCCGTGCAAGCAAACACACTGCTCGCCGTGGTGCGGCGTTTGCGCGTCGCCTTTCCCGCCGGCACATGATGGAAGCGCAACTCGATGGTTTTAAATATCGGCGTGGCAAGTTTGATGCTGCGAATGCCTTGCGCATCGGGTTTGACATTGGCCAGATCTTGTTGCGTGGTGGAATAGGGAAACCAGAAATCATGCGTCTGCGGTTCCTCGGTCACCGGCTGCGGTTTGCCGTGATCCTGCTCGAAAAACATCGGTTCCAGAAGATGCACGAAGGGCACGTCGAGAAAATCGATCCAGTAGCCGTTTTCTTTGCCCTCGTTGTAATGGCTGTGCCAGCACCAGTTGGGGGTCAAGAGCACATCACCCGCGATCATCGGCAGTTTGACCCCATTGACCACGGTGGCAATGTCATCGCCGCCATCGAGCATCAGGCGCAGCGCATTGGGCGTGTGACGATGCGACTTAGCGTATTCCCCCGGTTTGATCATTTGATAGGCGCAAATGATGGTTTTGACGGTGTTGTAATCGTTATCGCCCACCGGGTTGTACATAATCAGATTGCGCCGCTCGGCGAGTTCCGTGCTTATCCAATCGCCGGCACGGTCAAGCGCCAATTTGCCATCCGCATAACGCCACAACATGGGGCGGTATTGCGTGGTCGGGCTGGGCCATAATGAGGGCCGTTTTTTGTGCCATCCGGCCGTGAACCGTGCCGCGTTAAAAATGGGATAAAGTTCATCCAGATTTTGCGCGCCGGCTATCGCTGCGCTTACATCATTGCTGCCCATGTCGTCCTCCGCCTAGTAGGTGTGTGTTATAGATGAAACACTCGTGCGATATTACCTCCGCGCTTGGTGAAACGCCATCGCGCTGCGTCAGATGACGACGAAAACGTCACCCAAGATTGAATCGGGTGACAATCCCGAAATGAGAATGAGAAAAGTAATCAAATGGAACAGGACGTAATTATCGTTGGCGGTGGTCCCGTGGGTCTTGCCACCGCATGGCTACTGGCGGAAAAAGGTATTTCAGTGACGGTGCTTGAAAAAGTGGCCGCAGTGCAAAAGGATTATCGCGCCTCCACTTTTCATGCCGCCACGCTGGATTTGTTCGAGGGCACCGGCATCACCGAAGCACTGCTGCGTATGGGCCTGCAATGCCCGGTTACTCAGTTTCGTGGCTGGAAGGAAGGAAAGGTGGCCGAATTCGACCACGCGCTATTGAAAAACGATACGCGCCATCCGTATCGCCTGCAGTGCGAGCAATACAAATTAGCGGAACACTTATTCGAGGTCCTGGGAAAACATCCCAACGCCCAACTCCTTTATTCGCATGAGGTCACCTCGATCAAGGAAAAAAACACCGGTGTTGAAGTCAGCGCGACATCGCCCAAGGGCGACGAGAGTTTTCGCGCGCGATACGCGATTGCCGCAGATGGTGGACGCAGCACCGTACGCCACCAATTGGGCATCGACTTCGAGGGAAAAACCTATGCCGACCGAATACTGGTGATGGGTACGCCCTTCGATTTCAAGGCGTTTTTTCCCGATCTGCGCGAAGTCAATTACGTCTCCGACCCAGGCAATTACGCGCATATCCTGCGCATCCCCGATCTATGGAGAATGAGCTTACCCCTCACCGACGAAACGCCCGACGACGTTGCACTCTCCGATGCCTACATTTACGGCCGCCTGCAAAAGTTAATGCCCGCCATAGGCACGCCGCCTCTGCCGGTGCGTGGCGTCTATTCAGCGCATCAACGCGTTGCCACCACCTATCGCAAGGGCCGGATTTTTCTCGCCGGTGATGCGGCGCACCTGAACAACCCCAAGGGCGGCATGGGACTCAATGGCGGATTGCAAGATGCCTATAGCCTCGCCACCCGCATGACCAACGTTCTTAAAACAAATGCCAGCGAAACAGAACTCGATGGCTACGAGCCCGAGCGCCGACCCGAGGCCATGGACGCCATCCTCAAGCAAACCGATCAAAACATCACCAACCTCAAAGCCGATGAGGCAGCGCGCGAGAAACTATTTGCCGATTACAAGCGGCGCGCTGCTGACCCGGAATTGGCAAGACAATTTTTACTACAGTCTTCGATGCTTGCATCGCTGCGCCGATGCGGCATGTTGCACTGAAACACGCGCCTTGGCCCAATTGCCCAGACCCTATTTTGAAAAGCCCCCAATGAGAACCCCAATGAATAACGAAACCAATCGAAATAAAGATCGAGCTATCCGCTTGTTGTGCGCCCCACACGCGAAAGCGCGAAACGCGGCGATGACCATTGCCCTTCTCGCCGCCTCGTTCACAGGAAACGCGATTGCGCAAAGCTATCCAACCAAACCCGTTCGTCTGCTCGTACCCTTCCCCGCAGCCGGCCCCGCCGAAGTAATGAGCCGCATCGTCGCCAAAACGCTTTCCGAAGGTCTGGGCCAGCCCTTGATCATTGATGTACAAGGCGGCGGCGGCGGAACCATTGCCAGTGATGCGGCAGCGCGTGCTGTGTCTGACGGCTACACCTTGGTGGTTGGTAGCTTGTCCACGCTAATCACCGGCCCGATTCTGAATCCCAATGTGCGCTACGACCCGGTGAAGTCATTCACGCCAATCAGCATGGTGGCTATCGGCACCAGCATGTTGCTGGTCAACCCCGACCTGCCGGTAAAGAATCTTCGCGATTTAGTAGAACTAGTCAAAGCAAAGCCCGGTGCCTACAACTTTGGTTCCAACGGCACCGGCGCCCTGCCACATTTGGCCGGCGAGTTGTTCAAATCACTTACCGGCGCGAACATCGTTCACGTCCCCTACAAAGGTGCGGCGCCGGCGGCCTTAGGCGTCATGGCCGGCGAAGTGCATCTATTATTTATCGTGCCTTCGGGCCTGGAGCAAAATGTGCGCTCCGGCAAACTGCGCGCCTTAGCCGCAGCCGGCCCCAAGCGCATCGCCGCGTTTCCCGATGTTCCCACCACCGCCGAAGCCGGCATGCCCGCGATGGAAACCTATACCTGGTTTGGTCTCGCGGGGCCACAAGGCCTGCCTGCCGCCATCGTGGCGCGCCTCAATTCAGAGGTAGCGAAAACTCTTGCGGTCAAGGACGTCACCGAAGTGTTGATCAGACAAGGCCTTGAAGGGGGCGCAAGCACACCGGAACAATTCGCCAAGTTCATTGTCAGCGAAACCGGCAAGTGGTCGAAGATCATCAAAACGGCGGGTATCAAGATCGAAAATTGATGGTGCGGAGCGGCACATGAAACGTTTGTTCCTCGGAATCGTCGTACTGTCGATGCTGCTCAATGCGGGCATGACTTTGGCGCAATCCTGGCCCACCAAACCGATTCGTTTCATCGTCCCCACGCCCGCCGGCACCAGCCCCGACAGCATCGCGCGCCTCTTAACCGACAAACTTTCGCGCGCGCTGGGGCAAGCCGTGGTGCCGGAAAACATCACCGGCGCCGGAGGGCTGATCGCTTCGCGCACCGCCGCACGCGCCGCGCCGGATGGTTACACCCTGTATTTCTCCGGCACCGGCGCGCTGATCACCGATCGCTATACACAGAAAAACCTGGGCTACGACGCCGACAAAGATTTTGTGCTGATCGCCATGATCTACGAGGAAGGCTCGTTGGGTCTCGCCGTGCATCCGGACGTGCCAGTCAAAACCTTGCCCGATCTGATTGCACTGGCCAAACAACAGCCTGGAAAACTTAGCTACGGCACCACCTCGGTATCGCTGTTGATTCTATTTGGCCAGTGGATCACCAAACTGGCCGGCATCGACATGTTGGCCGTCCCCTACAAAGCCGCCTCACAACAAATGCAGGATGTCCTCGCGGGACGCATTCAAGTCATCATCTCCGCGCCACCGCAAATCGAGCCCTTTATCAAAACAGGAAAACTTCGCGCCATTGCCGTCGACGGCTCGCGCCCACATCCTTCACTGCCCGGCGTGGCCAATATCTACGAAACCTTTCCCGGATTTCGCATGAGCGGCATGGGCATCCTCGCCGCGCCAACCGGGTTACCCCAGGAAATCGTGCAGCGCCTCAACCCGGTCATGGACAAAATTGTTCGCGATCCGGAATACGTGCAAGCGCTGCTCGGCATGGGATTCCTCATCAACGGCGCCGGCACGCCGCCATCCATCGCCGCGTTTCTCAAGGATCGGCGTGAATCCTGGGATAAGGTGATGAAGGGGTTGAATGTGCAGCCGGAATAGGCGAAGTCGAAGTCGCCCGGATCGAATCGATTTTCATTGCGATACGAGTCAACCAAAAGGGCATTGAGGACGTTGGTAGTGGATCTGAACTACTGGGATTAGGTTCTACTCGAATCTATCCAATGCGCAATGAATTCCGCCCCCTTTGCCACCGAACGCATCAGAGAATGCCCATGCCCAGGCTGCGTTTCCTGATGCAGATGCTCGATACGGTCCTGGCGCAGGCTAGCCACTAATGGCCATCAGAAAATCCATTCCCATTGAGCGCATCGATAGCCGCATTTTGTTGGTGCGCGGGCATAAAGTGATGTTGGATGCGGATTTGGCCGAACTCTATGAAGTCGAGACCCGCGCGCTGAATCAGGCGGTGAAACGCAACCGCGAGCGGTTCCCGGCGGACTTTTTGTTTTCTCTTACAGAACAAGAGATTAGCGATTGGAGATCACAGATTGTGATGTCCAATCCGGGGGCACGGATGGGGTTGCGCCGGGCGCCTTTTGCGTTCACAGAGCATGGGGCGCTGATGGCGGCAACGGTACTCAATTCACCGCGTGCGGTGGAGATGAGCCTCTACGTGGTGCGCACGTTCATGCGCATGCGTGAGGTGCTGGCCACGCACAAGGAATTGGCGGCAAAGCTCACCGCCCTGGAGCAACAGACTGCGGCTCTGGCGATGAAGCATGATGTGCTTGCACACAATACGCGCGCGCAGTTTAAGCAGGTGATGGATACGCTGCGTGAGTTGATGGTGCAGCCAGAGCCTAACCGCAGGCCTATCGGGTTTGTGCATCAAACGAGAAGTAGTTTGCCTATCCACTGCGGGAACTTCGGCGACTGATGGGAACTACACCCGCAGCGATTCGGCATATTCAGCCAGAGCAACTGAAGTAGCAGTGGCAGGAATTTAAGGCGCCTCGATTGCTTTTGCCAATCTAGTCAACCAAAAGGTCATTTCAGACGTTGGTAGGGGATCTGGTCATCCCGCATTAGGTTCTACTCGAATCAATCCAAAGCGCCATGAATGCCACCCCGATCGCCACCGAACGTATCGAGCGCGCCATTCTGGTGCTACGCGGCCACAAGGTCATGCTCGATACCGATCTTGCGCCGCTCTATCAGGTGGAAACCCGCGCCTTGGTACAGGCGGTCAAACGCAATCTGGAGCGGTTCCCGGATGACTTCATGTTTCAATTGAATAATCAAGAGTTTAGCGTTTTGAGATCACAATCTGTGATCTCAAACAACCCCGGCCGCGGCGGCCGACGCACCGCCCCCTATGCCTTTACCGAGCAGGGCGTGGCCATGCTCTCCACGGTACTCAACAGCCCGCGCGCCATCGCCGTCAACATCGAGATCATGCGCACCTTCGTCAAGCTGCGCGTAATCCTCGCCTCCAACAAAGAACTCGCGCGACGTCTCGATCAACTCGAAGCCAAGACCGACGCGAAATTCACCGCCGTGTTCGAGGCCATCCGACAATTAATGGTGCCACCGCCTGCGCCAAAGAAGCGGCCTATCGGATTCATACATAACGAATAGCTGGCAGCGCCCAAGTTTCAAAAACAATTGGAGCGCATCGCGCACCTGCCACGCGCCAAGCAGCGCGTAGTCATGGAGATGCTCGATGGCGTGCTCGCGCAAACGAGCCGCTAAACACCCGCAGGCCTAACCGTTTCAAGGAAGACCATCATAGGCACCAAGAAGAATTCGGCGGCGCTCATCGCGACCGAAGCCATCGCCAGCCGCATCCTCATCCTGCGCGGCCAGCGCGTCATCCTCGATGCGGACCTCGCCACGCTCTACGGAGTCGAAACACGGCGTCTGAACGAGCAGGTGCGCCGTAACGCCGAGCGCTTCCCCGAGGATTTCGTCTTCCCGGTCACCGCGGCCGAGTTCGCCAACTTGAAGTCGCAATTTGCGACATCAAGTTGGGGCGGCCGCCGGAAACTGCCGCTTGCCTTCACCGAGCACGGCGCCATCATGGCCGCCATGGTCCTGCAAAGCCCCCGCGCCACCGAAGTATCGGTCTACGTGGTGCGCGCCTTCGTGCAGTTGCGCGACACGCTCATCGCCCACAAGGATCTCGCCCGGCGCCTCGATCAACTGGAATCGCGCATCGAACGCGGCCTTGCCACCCAAGACCAGGCCATCGCCGGCATCCTCGATGCCATCCGCCAATTGATGGCCCCACCGCCCTTGCCAAAGAAACGGCCTATCGGATTCATACATGACGAATAGACAGTTGCGGCGGCTAAATGACAAGGCCCGCGCTCTGCGGGCCCTGGGCGGGATCTATTTTTCTATCTATTCAACCCTCAACGAACCATTTCATTTCGGTCGTCGGATGATCGGAAGGGACAGCGAGAGACAGACAAAACAGTTCTTAAAAAACCGGGGAATCTATACTCCACTTACGATAAAAAGGCTCCCTAGAACCCAAAGAAATACCCCTCCTATGCCTACCACGGCTCCAACAGCGTCGTAGCGCCATGCTGAAATCATCCAAAGGGGAACACAGATCACGGTCATTGTTAGAAATAATATCGGCCCATGATAGTAGAAGCCAAACCAAAACGGGGACAACAATGCAATAGCTATCCTCCGTAGACTGGTACCTCCTTCAAAAAAGGTGGAGTTGAATGGCCCTGGATCGAGCGTGCTCCCAAATATTGCTGCCAACACATAGGCGAAAACCACCGCGAACAGACGTACGACTGACCACCGATTTTCCGATTTCGTAATTACATGCATCCGCAGTTGCGCTGGAATCTATCAACAACATCGCGCGTCGTGCCGCCGCCCTGGCAGCCGCCGATGGATTCCAATCGTCAATAATGTGGGAGGCGCTAAGGTCAGAGAAGCCACCGTAGATAGAGAAATTGTGCCCACCCGCCCTAGAATCTTGCGCTGCGTGGGTAGCCCGACCCAATTCTTGCCTATCACAGTTTCGTATCTGCCGTTCGATAAAACGATCAGCTAGGTCTCTAGCTTGGTCTGGGGTCCACCATGGCGGCGTTAACCCATGCCAGTGCGCGTTTCTGTCCGCCTGTGATTCCGAAAACGAGGGAAAGGTATCTGACCCAGCTGAGGCATTAGAAACGTCTCTGATGAAATCTTGCGGATAGCCGTACGCCTCTAGTTCCAATCTCGTTAGCTCGCGATGGATAGCCGGAGCAAATAGTCCAAATGGATCAATGCGAGAAATTGGGTTGCCATTGACGTATGTATATGTGTTCAGCCGGCCACCAAGCCTGACCGGATGACTCTGGTCGTAATCCCTGCAATAGTCGCAATTCAGCGATGTTTCCCGATCAAAGTATTGACGGGGCCATCGTAGCGGAAGGTCGAAGGTCGTACCCATATATCGCGCTTCTTGGTCGGGGCTGAAGGCCGCCGACGGCTCTGTCTGTCGCCACTTCCACGCTGTGGTCAGGCTGTGGTCCGCGATATGCCGTGGCGCGTTCAACGGTTTCCTCTCGGACTGTCCAGCGCCACAATCGTAGCCACAGACAAAAGGACGGCTACGAGGCGACGAGCTACTAAGCCGGCGCCGTCCCCAACTGCTTCACCGCCTCCACATCGGTGCGCAGATATTCGTGCACCTCGTCTTCGAATACCTTGCCCTTGGCCAGAGTGAACGCAGCGGAGCGCACGCGATAGCTTTGCGGATCGAGGCCCGGCGGCTCTTTGCCTTCGGCTAGGTCTTTCAACGTTTTCAGCATGAGTTTGCGCAGCTTGATGATGTGGGAGTCACTGGTGCCCAGGTGTTCGCGGGTGCGGTCGCTGATGCGCCCCATGCTTTCCTGAATCCCGCAGTCTTGAATGCCAAAGCCCTTCATCCCCGTCCAGGACTTGCCGCTTTTTTGCAGGGCGCGGTCGATTAGAAAGTCATTTTCAAGATTTCTCACGCAACGATCAGAACCGGGGAGCGTTTCGGCGTGAATGTAATCCCAATTTTTGGATTTAACCATCTCGGCGTCGTTCAACGGCCGGTCAGGATGGAACTCGATGCTGTAGATCATGCAGTTCTCATCGTCGATTGGCACCCAGGCATGTGCGCCAATCGGCGGGTCGATGCCGGGGATGCGCGAGATGACTTTGTGGAAGGGCATGGCCATGACATTCGCCGTCCACGAAGAGCCGCCATTTTCCAGGTCGCGTCCGCTGCCCGACACAAAGCCAAACGGCATGGGAACAATCTCATAGTGCCGCGGCAAACCGCGCCCGGCGCCATTGGATTCGCCGCGATGCAAAAACGACAGGTGACTGGTGTCGAAGCCGCCTTCGAACGCTTGAAACCAGTTGCACTCCTGAAGGTGGCGTGTGGCGTAACGCTGGTTGGCGGGAACATGGATCCATTCCAATTCCGGAAAGCCCGGCTTCAAGGCCGGTGGCCCCATGTAGGTCCAGACGATGCCACCGCGCTCAAGACATGGATAGGCCTCGATTTTCACCTTGCGCTTGAAATTACTCTCCGTAGGTTCGCTCGGCATATCCACGCACTGGCCTTCGGTATCGAACTTCCAACCGTGATACACACAGCGCAGCCCATTTTCCTCATTGCGGCCGAAAAACATTGAGGCGTTGCGATGCGGGCAGCGTTCATCTATCAAACCGACCTTGCCATCGGTGGTGCGAAACGCGACCAAGTTTTCGTTCAAAAGCTTGACGCGCACCGGCGGACAATCCGGTGCCGGCAGGGCCTCTGAAAAAAGCGCCGGAACCCAATAGCGGCGCATGAGATTGCCCATGGGTGTGCCGGGGCCGGTTCTGACCAACAGTTCATTTTCTTCATGAGTGAGCATGCCGAATCTCCTCGAAAATAACGCTAATTAAATCTATCGTAATGCTATCGCAGTGGATGCGAAGGCGCTGCGGACGCTACCTTACTCCGCCTTCACTCAGGCTTGATACCGAGAAAATTAATCAACTCCGCCATGTCCTTTAATTCGGTGCGCACGAACGCATCGAATTCTTCGGGGCTCCAATCCTTGCCCGCCAGCCCCTGTACGTTCAACACCTTTTCCTTGTACGTAGCATCGGCCATGATCTTGCGAATCTCATTATGAATGCGATTCACCACTGGTCGCGGCGTGGCGCTGGGCACGTTGTAGCCAAACCAGCCACGTAGCGGCAGTTTGATGCCCTCTTCCGCAAACGTCGGCACATTGGCAAGGAAAGGCAGGCGTTGGTCGGCGGTAACCGCCAGGGCCTTCAATTTTCCGGCTTTGAGATGTGGCAGCAACGATGGCCAGGCATACACCGCCACCTGCGCCTCGCCCGCCAGGAGCGCCTGCAACACCTGGGTCGTAGTCTTATAGGGCACCGGAAAGAATTCACCGCCGCGGCTTTTTCGCAGCCAACTTTGATAAAAATTCCCGGTGGTGTTCAAGCCAAAGTGGCCCCAGTTCACTTTGTTGGGGTTGGCCTTGGCGAAATCAACCAGTTGGTTGACGTTGTTCGCCGCTACCGAGGAATGCGCCACTAAAACACTATCGAAAAACCCGCTGAACACCACGCCGGCCACATCCTTGATCGGGTCGTAGGGCAGCTTGGCGCGAATCACCGGGTTCAAGGACATCATGCTGTTGCCCGCGGAGCAGATGGTGTGGCCATCTGGCGCGGCACGCACGCAAGCTTCGGCTCCGATGATGCCATCACCGCCGACACGGTTCTCCACCACGATGGCCTGCCCCAAGGCTCGGCCTAAGGGTTCGATCAAACTGCGCGGCAGTGTGTCGCTGGGCGCGCCGGCGATCGCGGGAACAATGAAGCGAATGGATTGCGAGGGGAAACTTTGCGCCGCAGCAAACGGGGTCACCACTGACATGCAGGTTACCAGTGCTACGTAACAAGCAATCTTGAAGCGAGTATTTTTCATTGCGCTCTGCGCCCCACCCTACTTCGCCATCGCCGGTGCTTTCAGCTTCACCACTTCCGGCGCGCGCTTAGCAAAAGTATCGCCTTTGTCGAGAACAAAGTACGTGTTGGAGCGCACCCGGTACATATCCGCCTTCAAGCCCGGCGGCACGCTGCCGGCCAT